>JAQGHS010000170.1 GCA_028291605.1 Planctomycetaceae bacterium
GCGTCCGGCGTAAGCCGGATGGTTGTTAGCGACGTGGCGTAAAGACCAGACGCCGATTCAAATTCGATCTAGGTGAGCCCCGCGGCGTAAGCCCCGGGATTCTTCGTCCGTAGGATAGGCATCCTGCCTGTCTTTTGTCCCCTCAAGTGACAAACCCGAAGTCCATTCATCCTACGATCGCCCCTTGGACTGCCGCAGACTCTTGGTGAATCGCTTTGTCGCTTCGCGATAGACAGGCAGGATGCCTATCCCACGACGAAGAATCCGGGGGCTTATGCCATCCGGCTCGCCTAGATCGAATTTGTTGTGAGACGATTAATCGAGGTCACCTGACGTGCGCCGAAATTGCGAACGTCGCGAAATGCACGAGGCCCCCGTGAACTTTAATGATCACGGGGGCCTCAGTGCTTGATTCAATTGTCGCTGTATCGGCTAAGATCAACCAATCACTCGCGAGTGAGTTGCAATCTGGTAGATGAAGTAGCCCAAAGTCCCGATGCAGATCGGAATGCCATACGGCAGCAGAAACATGTTTGGCTTGCGTTCGGCTGCGATTCGTGACAGTTCGGCTGGGTTTTTAATCGTGCGGAATTCCTGCAGGATCATCATGAAGTTGCCGTAGTGCTTCATCCATGTGCCGCGATAGGCCACCATGCAAACTGCCATGACACCACCAACCACCGTTGAGACGAGGAACGCGTTCCAGACGATGCTGGCACCCATCCACGCTCCGATGCCGGCCATCAACTTCACGTCACCGGCACCCATGCCGCCGACTGCGTATAACGGCAGCAGGCAGGCCAGTCCCACGGCGGCACCCCAGAGACCGAACTGCAATCCAGCCCAGCCACCGTAGTAGGTATTGAAGACGAGACCCGCCAGAATCATGGGGAACGTCTGCCAGTTCGGGACTCGCAATTCGCGGCCGTCGATCCAGGCGGCCCAAATCAAAATCGCGCTGACGACCAGCACGTGACCTTGAGTCGTAATCAAATGAGTCCAGTCCATCGACACAGCCATTCCTTTCCAGGGATGTTTTAACGCGGAACGAACGCCACTGGAGTCCTGATACGTTCCTAGATCAGGTGAATCGAATTCAGCCAGTTGGCAATTCTGTTCCTTGAGGGGTGATTTGGTTCGGAGGCGACTGTGGGCAGCGATTAAGTGGCCGCGGCCATATCTCAGGCCCGCGTGCTGCCCTTGGTCTACAAGGTGTGCGGTCTTGTTGCCCCGCAGGCAACAGGTACTTCTCGGAAGTCTGCAGTACGGTAAGAATTTACCGTGACGTAATCTACCGCGGTGCGGCAAATACGCTCAGCAACACCGACACCGTACCGGCCAGTGTGACCAGCAGTGTCGACAATGATGTCGCTGTGAAATCCATCCAGAAGGGAAACATGACGGCCCACCTTGTGTTCGTAAATCTTGGTCGAAGTGATTGGCGATTGGTGCGTGTGAAATAACCGTCCAGAAGGGAAGTAGAACTTCCCCACTGGACGGCTGGATTCGAAACCCGGAGGGTTCGCCGTACCCGCCACTGACATCCACTGATGCCGGTGGCTAAGCACCTTACGGCATGGCGGCTTGCACTGAGTCGAACGTGCTGTTGGCCTTGGTGCCGATCGCGCTGATCGAGGTCAAGCAGACGATGACGATCAAGGCTAGCATGACAGCGTATTCCACAGCGGTGGGGCCGTCTTCCGAAACGACGAACTTCTTGACACTGAGGGCGAATGACTTCAACATGGCGATCTCTCTTTCTGAATTGACTCTCTTGTCTCAATCTTCGGCGGCTCGGGGCCCGATCCGATTCAGTGAGACACACACATGACAGGAGCCGGGAAACTGTCAGACTGGCAATGTGCCGTCGCCGTCTGAGAATCAGCTCAATATCCCGTTAACCTCGACGCCGAGGTTTGACCCTAAGAACACCACAGGTGTTTTGTTTCTGTGGCCACAAACCCGTCTGCGGTGGTAATCGCAAACGGTTGCCGATCCTGCGGCAGCCGGCTGACATCTCAAGCCGTTTGGCTCTTTGTCAGTCCCGTGTCAGACCCTTGACAGCACAAACCTAGGTCACGCAAAAGGAGAGTCAAATTGCGGTTGGGAGATTTTTTGGAGAATTCCGGTTGCAGATGTAGAGGTGTATATAACTGGGGCGCGATCGTGCGGATTTGTTGCATTTCTGCATCGTTTGGTATCAGTGGTCGCTGATCGGTAATGCAATTTCTTGATGTCCCTTCTGTCCTTTCCGTCCTTTAGTCCTTTGCATTAAATCAGCAGCAAAGGGACTTAAAGGACGGAAAGGACCATAGGGACAGAAGATGGCAATCGCAGCCCCAAAGAATGCGACAGGGCGCGTTTTCTTTGCGGTAACGCGCCCTGCAGCAAGTCAGTTCGAATTAATCAGCCAGCAGCCAGTGTGTGATGTGGACACCACGCACTGACGTATGCATGAACACATTTCAGGCAGACGGACCAGGCTTGTCAGCTTCAGGAGCTGGCGGAGCGGCTGGCTCGGGTGTTGGCACCGGCTTGGCTGCTTCCACAGGAGTCGGACCGGCGGCTGACGGACCAACGCCAGCGGGCAAACCACAGCACGGCGTCGGCTGCGGGCAAACCTGGACTGGCACCATCGTGCAAATCTCATAAGGTTCCTGACGGCAAACTTGTCGCGGAACCATGCGGCACATCTGCTGTTGCACAACCCGGCAAACCGGACGAGCAACCCGCTGCGTGACCGTGTAGGCTTCTTGACGCGGCACACAGTAAACTTCGCGACGAACGCGTTGTTCCTGGATGACACGGCAGGTCACGACAGGAATCGTGCGAACGTGTTCCTGGGTGACCATGCGACAGGTGCGATAAGGCACGCGATCGACGACATTTTCGCACACCCAGCTGCAGGTGCGGTAAGGAATCTGTCGTTGACATGTTTGCTGAACGATGCGGGTGATCTGTTGCGGGACTTGCGTGACGACCACTTCGGGAACGCACCGCATGACCTGCACAGGCACTGTTTCATTGATGACTTCAGCCACGTACCGTGTGCACTGAATCTGGCGCTGCACCGTCTGCGGGCAGTAAACCCGCTGACAAGTGGTGAAGCCAGGACATTGCACCATGCAGGTTCGCGGACAGCCACAGGCATCCACATACGTCCGCGGAACACAGCGTCCGGGATGATAAACTTGCTGAGTCGTCCAGTTCGGAACAACTTCCGTCACGCAGCGGTTTTCAACGACCGGCCGCATGACTGTCCGGCAACGTGGCTGATTAACCACTTCGCAGACCTGACGCATGACCGTTTGTCGGCATTCGCGGGTGATGGTCTCGCAGACCGGGCGGCACACGGTGTAATTCTCGACCCGCACCTGGTCTTGCCAGACCGGCCGGCGAACAACGCGTGTGACTTCACGGCAGGCGGTTTCCCAGACCGGACGGCAGGTGGTGTAGCGTTCTTCACGCTGCGAACACTCCTGAACCTGGCGGCAGACCGTGTAAGGAACATCGCGTTCCTGGCGATCCATGACCGTGCGCATGCACGTCACGGGGCGGTCTTCGCAGACGGTTTCATACACATTGCGATTGACGGTGTATTCCTGTCGATCCCAGACAGTCTCGGCGACAGTTCGGTAACAAGTTTGCCGTTGCACCTGATACTGCGTGTAGCAGCAGGATTGCGCACAAGCTTGCACGGGACAGCAGTTGTAACAGCCACCCCCACAATAACGACCAGCCTGAGCCTCGGAAGGCCCTGTTCCTGAGAACATCACCAATATGGCGATGATCCCAGCCCCTAAATGTTTCATGTTCCCCTCTCTTCAATGCTGCGTGTTCTATTGGTGCATACGTGGGTCAGACACCCTGACCCCTGCCGCTGGCTTGTCCTGAGTTGCCGACATTTTCCACAGAAACGCTCCCTGATGCAAAACCGATTCGGTCCCTACGATCAGGAAAACGAGATCTCAAGACGATGATACCTATTCTTCCTACAACATAAGATGGAGATGGCTGGGTACCCTAGCGAATTCCTCCCGCCCCACCAAACTTGAATCAAACCGCTGTTAAACTGCAACGACGAGTTTAAAGGGATCAATTCTAACGCGCGAGACTGGGGAGATGAGGAACTTCCCTCCACCAACATTTAGCCAACTCCAACCATCGATCTTGGACAATGCGGCAACTGAACCTCGAAAAAAGCCATTGAAAAATGCACCTCGACCACAAGTCATCCTGAACACAGATTGATCTGACACACGGGTAACGCTGATTTCGCGGAATGGGCAGATCGGCTCCCCAGCCGTTCCACGAGCCAGCACAACAGGTGAGTTTTTCAAAAGGCTCCCAAAACTTCGCCTACGAACGATCGCTATTCGCGCGGGTGATCATTCATTGGCTCGCAGCAATCCATGTTCCAACTCTGGCACTTTGCCGGCACTGTCAGGCTCCGCCATATTGGAACAAGGCAACCTTCCGAGTCATTCTTGGACTCATAAGCCTATAGATCACTGCAGCTTTGGTGACTTTTCTCACCATAATTCAATAATCATCCATCTTGCGCATCCGGCAAACTTGACGCAAGTCGTCCAATCGAGAATTGTCTAATTTTTGATGGAGGGATTTTCACTGATTGAAGATTTTTCTTAATTTCATTGAAGAAGTTACCGACGCCAGTCGCAACTGACATGCCGGATCCCTTATATATAGAGTCGCCCGATCTGATCGCGACTGGGCGCTCCCTTGCATTTCAATCAGGACGAAAATCATGAGATTCCGCGGTAGCCTATTGCGACTCTTCACTGTCTTGACTGTCTTGAGTTCGATGTCCCTCGTTGCCTACGCCGAAAACTGGCCGCAATGGCGTGGGCCACGCGGTGATGGTTCTGCCGAGGAACCGCAGTTGCCGACGAAATGGTCGGCCACTGAAAACGTGCAGTGGAAGGTCAAAGTTCACGCTGGCGGACACGCCTCGCCCATCGTCTGGGGACAACATGTCTTCGTGGTCGGCGCGAAGCTGGATGAAACGGCCCGCACTCTGACGGCTTTGGATCGAGTTACGGGCGAGGTTCGCTGGGAGCAACTGGTACTGAAAGCGCCGCTCGAGCGGATTCACAAACTCAACAGCCACGCTTCGAGTACTCCTGCAACTGACGGCAAGCGGATCTATGTCAGCTTCCTCAATGAGAAACAGATGCACGTGACGGCGTATGACTTCGATGGCAAAGTTGCCTGGAAGGTTGAGCCGGGCGTCTTTTCGAGCGTCCACGGTTATTGCAGCTCGCCGATCTTGTTCGAGAATCTGGTCATCGTGAACGGAGACCACGACGGGGACTCGTATCTGGTGGCTCTCGACAGTGAAACCGGCAAGACCGTCTGGAAGACGCCGCGCGAAAACCGCACGCGTAGTTACTGCACTCCCATCATTCGTGAAATCAATGGCCGGACGCAGATGATGTTGTCGGGGAACAAGTGCGTGGCCAGTTATGACCCGCGTACCGGAGTCCGCCAGTGGATCATTGACGGTCCAACCGAGCAATTCGTCGCTTCGCTGGTTTACCAGCACGACTTGCTGTTCGTCACCGGAGGATTTCCTGAGCGCCACATCATGGCGATCAACCCAACCGGCACCGGAAACGTCACCAAGACCAACGTGGTGTGGCAC
>JAQGHS010000172.1 GCA_028291605.1 Planctomycetaceae bacterium
GATCGCTGGTCGCCGAGGTGAATACATTCTGTCGACCAAGATCGGCGAGACGTTCGAGAAGGGAGTCTCGACCTACGATTTTTCTCGTGTAGCGATTGTGCGCAGCATCGAACGCAGTCTGCAGCGACTGAAAACAGATGTGCTGGATGTCGTTTTCATTCACTCGAATGCGGACGATTTGGCAATTCAGCAGGGCACTGATGCGGTATCGACGCTGCAGCGGCTTCGCGATCAGAAAGTTGTGAGGCAGATTGGCTTATCCGCCAAGACGGTTGCTGGCGCCCAAGCGGCATTAGCTTGGGCGGATGTGTTGATGCTCGAATACCACCTGGAAGATCGGTCGCAAGAAGCGGTCATTGCTGCCGCTCACGTTGCCGGTATTGGCGTTGTGGTTAAGAAGGCGCTGGCGTCTGGAAAACTCCCAGCTGATGAGGGATTGCGATTTGTGCTGGGGAATCCAGGGGTTTCCACAGTTGTGGTGGGGACCTTGAATTCGCAGCATATGCTGCAGAATTTGAATGCGGTGGCGGGGTTGTGAGAGATTCGGTTCACTGAATCAGGCGAGCGTCCGGCGTAAGCCGGATGGTTGTTAGCGAGTTGCAAATCATGGCGAATCGACGATTTTCAGTGTCCGCCCTGGCGAGCCCGGCGGCATAAGCCCCGGGATTCTTCGTCGTAGGATGGGCACTCTTGCCCGTCTCTTTTGATGCTGCGAGTCGGATTGGCAGACGAAGGTCGCGGATTACCGCGAAGACGGGCAAGAGTGCCCACCCTACAGGTTTATATCGGCGGCCGTTTTTCAGTCCACGGTTGGACTTGTTCGAACGCCCGAGCCGCTTGCAGGACCAAGAGATCGGCATAGCGATCGCCGATGATCTGTAATCCAACTGGCAGGTTTGATTTCGTCCAGCCGGCTGGAACGCTGGCTGCGGGTTGGCCTGTGAGGTTGAATGGATACGAGAACCGGGTCCATTGCAACGGGTCCAGCTTATCGCCGTTCAAGGGATCAGCATCATCCTGCCCGACAGGGAACGGGGGGACCGCCAGTGTGGGCGAAAGCAGGAGGTCGAATCGCTCGTAGACTTTTCTGACTTGCTCCCAGAATTCGTGTCTGGCTGCTAGCGCATTGGCGAAGTCGACTCCGCGCAGTTGCAGGCCACGTTCCACGACACGCCTGAAGCCTGGATCGAGCAGTTCACCCTGCGTGGGCAGTTTCTTTTCGACCGATGCGGCTGCCGTCCCGAAGAAAAATACGCTCCAGGCCGGGTACGGATCGCGCCAGTCGAGTTTGATTTCCTCCACGACGGCACCGGCTTCGGCGAACCGTTTCGCCGCTTGCTGGCAGATGGCAGCCACTTCGGGTTCGACTGGGGCATAGCCCAAATCGGGACAATACGCGATCCGCTTGCCGCGAATTCCATTTTCTAATTCCGCCGTGAAACTGACCGGACTTCGCGGCAGCGAGAGGAGATCGCCCGGATCAGGTCCGGCCATGGCGTCGAGAGAGGCCGCCATATCGGCGACGGTCCGCGTGATCGTACCGATGTGTCGCAACATGGCGCCGCCGCTTCCCGGCCAATTGGGGACGCGGCCAAAGCTGGCCTTGAAGCCGAAGACTCCGCAGAACGACGCGGGGATACGTAAAGATCCGCCGCCGTCAGTGCCCACTCCCATCGGACCGAGTCCGGTCGCCACCGCTGCCGCAGCGCCGCCACTGGAACCGCCGGGGGTCAGGTTGGTGTTCCAAGGGTTGCGGGTGATTCCGAAGACGCGGTTGTCGGTGACACCCTTCCAGCCGAATTCAGGCGTATTAGTACGCCCCATCACAATCATTCCGGCGGCACGCAAGCGCTTGACCGCGGGGCAATCCTCGGTGGTGATGTTCTGCTCCATCAGCTTCGAGCCAAATGTGGTGCGCGAACCGGCGACGAAGAGATTGTCTTTGACGTGAAGGGGGACTCCATGCAACGGCCCCAGTCGCTCGCCGCTCATGACTGCTGCTTCGGCACGTTTTGCGGCGCAGAGTGCTTCTTCGGCTGGGATGGTGACGAAGGCATTGAGCTTCGGGTTAAGTTGCTCAATCCGGTCCAGCAGGGTTTGCATGACCTCGCGCGGCGAGATTTTTTTCATGCGAATCGCCGCAGCGAGATCCACTGCGGACATATACGCGAGATCGTCCTGCGCCATGAAGCAACTCCTGAAATAAAGGTGGGTGGCTGAGCGGCACTTGATTTTAGCAAATCAACACCGCTCAGCCACCCAGTTCAATTTCCAGGCGTCTGTTCAGATTCTGCTTAACACCGGCTTTGAATGGTCACCTTCAGGTTTGCCACCTAGAGGGCTCTCAACAAGAGCAGAATAATCAGGATGGCAACGATCAGGCCTATCCCACCGCTGGGGCCATAACCCCAGTTACGGCTATGTGGCCAGGTCGGCACGGCACCCACCAATAATAGAATCAGAACGATTAGCAGAATAGTTTCTATTCCCATGATGGACCTTTCCTTTGTGTGCGAACCCAGTTCATTTTCCGACCTCGCCCGGCCCAACGGAATTTCTCATTTCAGAGTGCCGAGCCGGTCAGATGTGTCCCATCAGGACCAGGATGAGTATGATCACCACGATCAGGCCCAGACCGCCACTGGGACCGTAACCCCAATTGCGGCTATGTGGCCAGGCGGGAGCGGCTCCCAGCAACATCAGAATGAGAACGATCAGCAGAATTGTTCCTAACATGGTCTTGTCCTTCGTATGTAAACCGCGTCGCGGTTTCAGCTTTAAACGTCCGCCTATTAAGGCAATTCAGAAACAATCCTGAAGCGGTGCGGCGTTGTGTCTGACTGTTGTTGAGTCAAGACGGTCCCCGTCTCCCGCCATGGCGGGAGTTCTCGCGATCGTCTTAAGCGTGAGAAGTGGGAACGGGGGCTCTGAGGAATTACGCAAACAGATTGGCTTTGTGAGCCGGGTGCCGTGAGGCCCCGGACAATTCGGCTTCTCAGCGAAACACGAAGTCCGCGGCCTTACGGCACCCGGCTTACCAGCATCGTCTTCTGCGTCTACTGGGCTATGTGGACGCTTTCGGTCCTCATTTTGAATGAGGACCGAAAGTCAATTGCCGATTTATCTTGATAGGATTCAGCGCATTGCGAAGTACTGAGTGAGAGTCACTTCTTGCCCGATGAAGCGTCGGGGCAGTCAATTCCCAATGCCGTCGCCAAGGCAATCTGATGATCTTGTTCCTGCACGAGAATCTCGCGGATCTGTTCGGCGAGAGCATACTCGCCCAATGCTTCGCACTGACGCACTCGGATACGGTAATTGCGAATCGTCTCGTTCTCGGCATCGAGATCGAAACGGAGCATGTCTTCCGCCTTCTCTGAGGTCTTGACAACCTCAGGCACACTGGCGGGCATCCCGCCCAGGTAATCGACTTGCTTCGCCAGGGTGATGGCATGGGCCAGTTCTTCTGAAGCGTGGATTTCCAGTTCCGCCGCAATCTTCATGTATTGCGCGCCTTTGAGGACCTGCGAATAGATGACGTACGAAATCACAGCTTGATATTCACGCGCGAGATCCTGGTTCAACAATTTGACCAATTCCTCGCGGGATACGGGTTGAAACTCAAGGCCGGTCGATGCGGGTGTTGCCACGACGTTCTCCAATTCTGCCATGTTTACTCAGGGATGAGGTTTCCACAGCGATCTGCTGCGATTGCGACTAATGTTGAAACTGCCGGCGGCGCAGCGTGGGCCGGTTGACGGTCCCACCGACCAGGCAGGCTAACCAGACGATTAGAAAGAGGAAGAAACACCCTCGCGCCCAGACCCAGTTGGGAGCTGCGCCGGCTCCGAAGCCGAAAACTCCCGAACTCAACGAGCAAACCAGTGAGGCGAATGACAAACGCAACATGGTGTGCTCCTCCGTTTAATCTGTTAACTGTGGCTGCCGACGAATGTTGCCGACGCTTCCTAATCTCAATGCTGCAATACTATTAGCAATTGCCGTGCCGTATGCGCCGGGCGATTTTTCCCTGTAAAAACGAACTCACGGTCGTCAAGTTGCCTCGACGACCGTGAGCGATTGCTTCATTTGCTGAAGAACATTGATCTCCGGGCGACCTATTTGGTGAAGTTGAGACCAGGATCTTCCTTTGGTGAACCGATCAACTTAAAGTTGAACTTGCCGCCATCCTGAACAACACCAGCGATCAACGATCCCCCTTCTTTGCTCTCCAAAGCCAGGACCGCGCCGTCAATCGTATAAGTTCCGCCGAATTCAGTGGGCTTCTGGCCCTTCGATGAGAACTTCCAATTGAACTTTTT
>JAQGHS010000314.1 GCA_028291605.1 Planctomycetaceae bacterium
TCCCACGAAGAATCCGGGGGCTTACGCACCTGCTCGTCTGTTGATGCACATTCAGATGGCCCCAACCAGTTTGCCTCGGCCTTCACGTGGCCGACAGCGGTCCGGGGCTTTGAAACCGCGGTGAGCCCGGTTCCGCTTCCTGGTACAGCCGGCGGACCACGGCCTCTAAGCCGCCGAAACGTTCCAGGAATGCGCCCAATTGAGTCCACTCTGCCGTGAACTCAGCATCGGAATCCCCCGGGGCAGAATACCGCACGACATAAGTGCGGACGCTCTCTTGCAAGCGTTCGGTCAATTTCTGACGCATATGCCGGAGGTAGTTTTCCGCTGCAGTCAACTTGATCTGCAAGGCGTCCGCGATCTCGGGCACCGTCAACTCATCGCAGATTCTGCCGTAGAGGACGCGAAAATAGTCGCCCCGCCCGGAACCGTTGTACTCTGTCAGCAGTCCCTCGAGGACAGACTGCAACAAGTCGTCGACCCAGGCTGCATAGAATGCGTCGAGCTGATCTCGCGGAGCATCGGCCGCTTCGATTTCGGACCACTCGAGGTAACGGTCCAGCTGGCCGCCATGTTCCTCGACAAGGTGCTCGCGAGCGTGACTGACGCGGAATCGATTCGACAAGATGTTGCGGACGACCGAGCACATCAGGGTTCTCAGCCGAGCCGACGGGACTTCGCTCCACCGCCCCAAGAGGCGGCTTTTCAACAGGGCCTCGAACACCGCCGACCCGACATCCTCGGCGTCTTCGTGAGAGAGGTTGCCTTTCCAGCGCGCAAATCGACAGACCGGTCCCCAATAATCGTTCATGAATTCCCGCCAATCAGCATCCTGGCCTCCCGTCGCCAGGCGTTGAATCAGCGTATGTCGGGTATTGGGGAAACTCATCGGAAGACGATACCAATCTCTCTCACGTCAATGTCCTGCAGTGATGGAATGGAGCTTCAGCCAGCTTAAATCATTCTGGATCGAGTGGCCACTGGAAGTCAAGCCGGCCATATTTGCGCCGCGAGGCTCCCGCCGAGCCACTTGGTCCTTCGATCCCCGGTAGACTGGACCTACCCACGAAATGTGGGCGCGGGGAAAAGCGAGTATGCTGATCCCTTAAGTATTTCTGCAATGTCTGGCACATGTCGTACATTTACTGCCGAGTCTCAGGCATTAGAAAGGATATCTGTAAAGGTACTTGAAATCGAAAGCTACGTGTTTTTCGTGTAAACTTGCGGGAAGTTCCGGCATTGGCCTTCGGGGATCACTGCCCAGTACAGCAAAGGCGTCGCGTTGGCAGCGTCTGAAGTTGGACTGGGGGTGTTTCTTCGTTTCCAGGCCAAGCAACATCCACCGCCGTATTGAAGACATATCTTGACGTCAGATTTCGTGCACTCTCAACAGAGGATGTGTTTCCATGTGGCGCTGCTTGATTCTGATGACGTGCCTGTTTGCGTGCCTCATTCCGGCCGAGATGTTCGCTCAAGGGGCTTTGAAGACCGTCACGGTCGAGGTCTATCTGGAGGACGGTGCCCAATTGTTTATTGAGGGGCAGGAGACAACGTCGAAGGGGACCAAGAGGCTCTTCGTGTCGCCGCCGCTGCCGCCAGGTAAGTACACCTATACCATCAAGGCAATCAATGCCGGTCCAAACGGGCCGCGAACTGTCACGCGTCAGCTCGACGTTCAGCCGGGCGACTTCGAATCGATCGACCTGCGCGCGCCGGGCAAACGGCCCATCACCGACGTCGAATATGAGCCCACGCCACAGAATATCGTCGATGCACTGCTGCGGCTGGGAAAGGTCACCAGCAAGGACGTTCTCTGGGACCTCGGCTGCGGCGACGGACGCATTCCGGTGACAGCGGCCAAGGTCTATGGCTGTAAGGCGCATGGTTTCGACATCGATCCCGAACGCGTGAAGGATTCCCTCGCCAACGCGCGGAGCCACAACGTGGAGCGGCTGGTCACAATTGAACAACGCGACATCTTCACGCTCGATTTGAGCAAGGGGCCGACCATCGTCACGCTTTACTTGCTGCCGCACCTCAACGCCAAATTGTTGCCTCAACTCCGCAAGTTGCCCCCTGGCACGCGTGTTATTTCAGTCGCCCACCGCATGGCCGACATCAAGCCGGACGAACACATCGTGGTTGATACCGAAATGGGTGAATACGACGTCTATCTCTGGACGGTAGAAACGCTCCGGGGCAATTGACTCTGCATGTTCTCTCGAATGGGCACTCTTGCCCGTCTCCGGGTTCGTCCTCGCTGACAAGAAACGGATTACTGGCGGTCGGAATCGGACTGGGGTTCGATCACGTCGCCGTCCCATTCGATCTTGCAGTGCGGCAAGGTCACCGCCAATTTCTTCACACCCTCGGCCGTGACCTGGGTTTCTTTCAGAATGAGATGTTTCAATCCTTTGAGATGCACCAGCCCGGCGTCACTCACCTGCGTTTGATGCAAGTTGAGGTACGTCAGATGCGGTAAGTCCTTGAGGAGTGCTAGCCCGGCATCCGTCACGTTGGTATGCGTGAGAGTCAGATTAGCGAGGATCTTACAGTCCTTCAGATGGGCCAATCCCACATCGCCAATCTGGGTATAGTGCAGACTCAGGCTCGTCAGGCTCTGGCTATCCTTGAACTGAGCCAGCCCCGCATCGCTCACGGGGGTCAGGGACAGATCAACGACCGACAGCTTGCAATTCTTGAAGAGTGCCAATCCCGCATCGGTCGCCGGCGTGACCCCCAAACCGAGCTCCGTGAGACCTCGGCAATTCTGGAAGTTGGCTAGCCCCGCATCAGTCAAGTGCGCACTGTGCAAGTTGAGGAATGTAATGTGCTGACAATTCTTGAAGACGGCCAGCCCCGCATCGTTGACTTGCGTGGTGAGTTTCGAATCCACGGCCGTCAGTTCAAACGCCCCTGGCGGCAGGTCGCGCAAGGCCTCGATCGGCCGTTCCTGACCGTTCTCCTTAATTTTGATGGTGCCGCCGAGCGACAGCACATACCTGGCCGCGCGGCGATCGGGATCCTCACTGATCACGGGACCGACAGGCGCCCGCACCCACTTCGCTCCCAGGATCGTGCCATGATGGTTGTTGCCCGACGAGTCCTTCAATTCGCGACCGGCCCCCTCGTCGAAGTGGTAGATTGCCAGTGTGTGTTCATCACGGACGAAGGGTCCCGGTTTGGCAGGTACCGTGGGATCACGCGCAATGCGTGACACGCGGATTTCGTCGATCCTCCCGGCAAAGTACGCCCCTCGGCCTGCCGGCAGAGGAGCCGGATAGCCCGCCGCGATCAGCGATATCACGTCATCGCGACGAGTCGCCAGGGGAGTCCATCCTTCCTGGACCAGCTTGCCATCCAATGCCAGTGAGACGCGACCCCCGTCCAACACCGCCACCAAATCCACACCCCGGCCCGGAATCAATGTTCCCATCGAGACTTGTCCGGCCGTGCCGGTCGGCGATTGCAAGATCGATCCCCAATTGCCATCCCCACCGGCCAGTCCGAACCAGGTTGGTCCGCACATTTGGAGTATGCACTCGTCGCCGACACGACGGCGGGGCAAGACGCGTGCCTCGATGGTCAGGGGGTGGCTGCCATCGTATTTCAGAGTTGGCAATTCCACACAGTCGTCTACCCCGTCGAAGTCCAGTGCAAAGTTCTGAACGACGGCACTCTCCACCTTCTTGCTGACCAGTTTTGACACTGCTTTTTTGGGCTCAACCTTGTTTGCGATTGGAGTGCGGTTTCCCCGTTTGCCGCTCATCGCGAACCCGATTCCCAGCAGCATCAACACGACCGCCGCCGCGGAGATCATGAGCCCCTTGCGGGACAACACAGATTGCAGCGCGCCGCTCATCTCGAACGATGTGCCCCGGCGCAGTCGATCGGCTTGCGTGTGGGTCAGAGTCTGGTCGGCACGGGGATCGGTACCGATCTCCCCCGAGGCCACATTGATCGTCTCCCCCTCCGACGTGCGCGCCGCCGGGCCCTTTAAGCCGGACGGCACGGCGCTCGATGCTGAAGTATCCCCGTCACCATTGAGCTGCTTCAAGAACTGTTGCAACTCAAGGTTGGTCCCGGTGCCGTCGACGCTCGACGCGGCCACCGCGTTGGCAGCGACGGCGATCGTGGGAGATCCCCCCGCGAGACAGAGCTGCAACTCCTTAATCACCAGAGTCATCGTCTGCGGGCGATCTCCCGGCCGCTTGGCCACCATCCGCTGAAAGACCCGATCAACCGTGGTCCAAATCGCTTTGTCAGTCGGCGATAGGGACAAGCCGCCAGCGAGTGGCGAGGGTGAAGTCGACGGCGCGGGGGCGCTCGACACCTGGCCTTCGTCCCGCGGATTGAGAAGGCTGCTCAACGACGGGATCGGCGAGTTTTGATGCGCCATCAGCTTCTTCATGATCGTGTCGCCCTCGTAGGCAACAAGGCCGGTTAATAGAAAGTACAGCGAGATGCCCAGGCTATAGACGTCGCTTCGCGCATCCGCATGCTTGGTGTCCATCGCCTGTTCGGGGGACATGTAATCCACAGTCCCCATGATCGTGCCGGTGCTGGTCAGTCCTGCCCCTTCAGAACTGCCGCCGACAGCGCCGTCGATCCGCGCCAATCCCATGTCGAGGATCTTCACCGTGCCTTTCGCGTCGAGCAACAGGTTCGCGGGCTTGATGTCGCGATGGATCACTCCCTGCTGGTGGGCAAACTCGAGTCCCCTGGCTGCCTGAATGATACAATCTACCGCTCGAGCCACCGGCATGGGCCCCTGCCGCTGAATCACCACGGACAGGTCAGTCCCTTCCACGAATTGCATGACCAGGAAATGAGTACCGTTCGCCTCGTCGGCGTCGTAAGCGGTGACAATGTGCGGATGATCGAGTTTGGCAGCCGCTTGAGCCTCGCGTTGAAACCGCTTAACCGCTTCGGGCGATTTCATCGCCGCAGCCGACATCACCTTTAATGCCACGATCCGCTTCATCCGGCGATGCTCGGCCTTCAGCACCATCCCCATTCCACCCTGGCCCAGCATGTCCAGGATGACGTAATTGCCCAAAGTCAGTTGCTTACCCTTACCGGCGTAAAGCTGCTCGGCCTGAAACTTCGTCAGCTTCTTCTGCCTGATCAGCAACCGGGCAAACTGCTCACCATCCGCCGGCCGCTGATCAGCGTGTGCGCTGGCCAATACCGCCTGGACGTCGTCGGCCAACATCAGACTGGATTCGACGAGCTGCCTTGTGAATTGATCCAGCGAAACGGCCATGAGAACAAATCACCAGGCAAGTCACCTTGGGCAGGGCCGAGTGACAGATTCTCCGTTGAGTCTCACCGACATTCAGCACTGAACAGCATACCTCAGCCTCCAGCGGGATTCTAGACGCGTCGCGACAACCTACCCCCGACCGTCGTCTTCGACTTCTTTGAATTCTTTGTTCTTACGTTCACGTCGCGATCCCATACGGATGGAGTTCAGTTCGTGAGCGGCACGGCGTTAGCCGCCGGTACTTACGGACCAGGCGTCGCACGACAGAACGAATGCCGATCGCGATTCCCCTCACCACCGGCGACTCGACGGCGGCCATATTTGCACTCACGACTTTGCCTCACACAGAGAGGCAACGTCCCGCGCATTCTTTGACTTTGAACTCTTTGATCTTGTGTCCACATACATCCATCTGCCCGAGCAAAGGCGATCAGCGTACGACCCAACCTCTCGCTGGGAAAACCTCCGCCGTAGGATGGCCGCCCCGGCCGTCTTTCTGCCGGAGTTCTCACGCAGAATTGTCGCGACTTCTTTGACCCCTTCGACCCCTTCGACTTCTTTGACTTCTTTGAACTACTGTCCACGTTCACTTCCTAGCCGCGGCCTCTGAACGACTTTTCTACCGGCTCGCCTTACGCACCATTTTCAATGACCCGACACCGGCAACTTCTCGCGCATTCTTTGAATTCTTTGAACTCGCGTTCACATTGATCCAACTGCCCGAGAATAGTCAAGCAAAGTGCGCCCGGCATGCTGCAGGGAAAACCTCCGCCGTAGGACGGCCGCCCCGGCCGTCTTTCTACCGGAGTTCTCGCGCGAAATTGTCGCGACTTCTTTGACCCCTTCGACTTCTTTGATCCGATGTACACATCCACTTCCGGGCCGCGGCCTCTGAACGGCTTTTCCACCGGCCAGATAAGTACCAGCTCGGCACTGAGATCGCCCATACACCGGCCTGCCTTCGCACGCTTTTCAATCTCCGACACACGCAACTTCTCGCGCATTCTTTGAACTCTTTGATCCCTTTGAATTCTTTGAATTCTTCTGTAGCCTGACTCTCCGAGTCGGGTGAATTGCCATTGCCCTCTTTGAACTCTTCGTGACCTTTGTGACCTTCTGTTCCAAATCTTTTAGCAGAAGGACACGAAGGTCACTTAGAAAGGCAAGCCCCAATTCGACAGAACTGTGATCCCTTTGAACTCTTTGACTTCTTTGATCCCTTTGAACTCGTTGCCCGTCATCGTCCGTAAGATGGGCACTCTTGCCCGTCTCCGGGTTCGTCCCCTCCAAGCAGACGTGCAGGAGTGCCCATCCTACGGGCCCAACCCCGCACCGATTTCTGGTGCGCTCTTTGAATTCTTTGATCCCTTCAACTTCTTTGTTCTTACGTCCACTGCCACAGTCCCCACCGCACGTCATTCAGGGGCGTCTCGCGGCCAGCCCCGTGAGCGGCCCGGCGCTCGCCGCCGCATTCCGTGGGATAGGCATCCTGCCTGTCATTTGTCACCTCCAGTGACAAACCCGCAGTCCATTCCTCCGACGATCGTCACTTTCACCGACACAGACACTTGGTTCACCGCTTTGTCGCTGCGCGATTGACAGGTCGGAAGCCTATCCCACGACAAAGCATCCCTGGACGCTGCATCCCTGGACCGGTGGCGACAGCCATTTCGCTCACGATTGAAAACTCGCCATGCGTCATCA
Organism: Planctomycetaceae bacterium; assembly: GCA_028291605.1. GTDB lineage: Bacteria > Planctomycetota > Planctomycetia > Planctomycetales > Planctomycetaceae > JAKFVC01. The sequence continues at coordinate 6,971 of JAQGHS010000314.1, forward strand.
ACCCCGTTCCCCAATCCCACGACGACTTAAAAACGGCAGTAATCCATCCGGAAAAACGCCCCCCCCTTTTCTATCAGGTCCTCGGCCGACCCCAAAATCTCAAAACATCGCCCCTATCCGGTGCTCTCGAAGCACCACGAAGTCTCCGAAGCAACACAAACCCATCAGCCAGTGGCGGTTCGGTGTCCGACCAGATTCCTGTGCGCCCTCGAACTGGCCGAGCAGATGTCTCTCGGAACCCACCGGCGGCTAGCGCCGTGCCGCTCACGGGAACAAGGCCGGCTGGGCATCATGCCGCGCGGATCCTTAACGATAATTTGAGCGAAACGGTGCGGAATTCTCGAAAAGCCATGTCGGCAACGTCCCCAAAGTCGACGGAATCGCTTCCTTCCGCATTTAGTTCACGAGCGTTAAGCAAGGTTCACATGACCTCCGATTATTCGCGAGATCTCTGAAATTCTCGACGGCCGCTGCTTCGGCACTCATGAAGACCGCAGGTCTTTCTTTCGGCGCCTGAAATGCGTGGATGCATCGGACAGAGTTGACGCTCGAAATTGTGTCTGATTTTGCGAACTCCGTTCTATTGGACATGTTGTCACCAACGGCGTTTTGCACGTAGGTCCCGTACCAGTCGCGGTGGGAGGCAATCCCGGCTTATGACGAGGTAGATATCGGACGAACGGCCGTCCAGTGACATCTGCCGTCGATGTTGGTGACGCACCACACGGACGTGGTTGGCGAGGCGTGATGATCGAACCAGGGATGGCTGATTGGAAATTGACATTAGCCACAACAATCCTCAGGACCATGAATTGGCCGCGGCACACACGGGTATTGACCTTGTGTCGATGATCAACAACCGGAACGGCCAGTTTCAGCCTGCATTGAGATAACCCCCATAACACCCCAGATAGTGAAGTTCTGTGAAAGGTCTCGTATGAAGAAGATCCCGATGACGAGTTGGCTGCAAAATATGTTTGGAGGGGCAAAACGATCCCCGAAAAAGCGACAGCCGCAACGATTGGCTCCCAAGACGGCATCCAGCGCCGAGCATCTGGAAACACGCACGTTGCTCACAACCATGCTGGCCGTGGACAACGCCAATCATTTGCTGCAATTTGATAGTGCCAGCCCCACTGTCGGCGTTACCAGTGTAAATATTACCGGCCTGGGGGTGGGCGAAACCATTGAAGGGATCGATGTCCGGTCAGCGAATGGCGACCTTTACGGTTTGGGTATCACGGACAACGGTGCGACACGCACGGGTCAGATTTATACCATAAATCCGACGTCGGGTGCGGCGGCACCTGTCGGGACTTTCTTCAGCAACACACTCGCGGATACTGACGCTTGGGGCTTTGGTTTCAACCCGGTCACGGATACCATCCGGATCGTCAATGATGCTGAACAGAATTTGCGGGTCGATCCCAACAATGGCAGCCTGGTTTCAACTGACACCAATCTGACCGGGGTCGCTGCCGTCAGTGGTATTGCCTATTCTCCCAACAGCGGGGGATTGACGACATTGTACGGTCTCGATCACGCGGGCGCCAGTGATTACCTGGTGACGATCGGCGGAATCAACGGTGTGCCATCTCCGTCAGGGGGGCTCACGACAGTCGTGGGGGGCGTTTTGACTATCCACAACACTGCTCAATACAACTTTGACATCGATGCGTCTGGTAACGGCTTCCTGACGGCGCAAGAAGGCGGAACATACAACTTCTACACGATCAACGTTGCCATTGCGACAACGTTCTTTGTCGGGACCATCGGCGCGGGTGCAACGCCAATTGACGGACTGACAGTCGATTCCGTGGGTACTGCGAGCGTGGTCGGCACGGGCGGCGACGACGCCCTCGTGGTGACCGCGACCGGGCCCAATTCCGGCACCTACAGCCTCAATGGCGGCACGGCTGTGCCGTTCGCGGGAATCACATCCTTCTCATTCCTGGGCGGTGCCGGCGACGACACGCTGACCATCAACAACCCAGCCGGATCGATCTTCGCCCCCGTTAACGGAATCTATTACGACGGTCAGTCGAGCACGATTGGTGATACGCTGGTCGTGCAAGGCGGCGGTGGCGCTGCGTTCAATGAAACATATACCCCCAGCTCGCCTAATGATGGCATCCTGACAACAACGGGTCCCGGCGTTCCGAATCAGATCATTCAATTTGTCGGCTTGGAACCCGTAACCGACACGGTGGCGGCCGCGTCGCTGACGATCAATGGGACCGCCGCGGCTGACACGATCAATGTCGTCAACGGCGCCGGAGGCACGACCCAGGTCAACAGCAACACGTTCGAACTGGTGAACTTCGCCAACAAGACTGCCGTCACCATCAACAGCGTGGCCGGCGCGGACGTCGTGACAATCGACGCGGGCAGTCGGGCGACGGGCCTGAACACGCTGACGGTCAATACCGGTACCGAAGCCGACACCATTAATCTCTTGAATAACGCATCGCTTGTCACCTACAACATCAACGCGGGAGCCGGTGCCGATACCATCCATTTGGCGACGGCTCAACTAGGTGGCTTGGACCATCTCCCGGGGTCCATCGTGGTGGACGGCGGTAGCGAAGTCGACAGCGTGGATCTCGACGATGACCTGGCCGACTTCAACGATACCTATACGGTGACGAGCACCACCGTGAGCCGAGCGGTCTTCGGCGGCCTGACCTATTCGACGATCGAGAACCTGACGCTCGATGCCGAAAACACCCTCGGCGGCATCACTGGCAACAATACCATCAATGTCGATAGCACGGCGTCGGGCGTCACGACGACGATTAACGCCCAGGGCGGCGATGATACTGTCAATGTGGGTAACGCCAGCAATTCGCTGGATGACATCGTCGGCCCGTTGGTTCTGGATGGCGGCATTGATATTAATGCCCTGCACCTCAACAATTCGGGCGATGCCGCTGGCCCCGCCGTCACGATTACCCCCACCGGGGTGGCCATCGACGGAGCTGTGGCCCACATCACGGCCACAAACTTCCAGACCGTGGATGTCGACGTGACGGGTGCCGTGACCATCACTGGCGATGCCGGTGACAATGACTTGGTCGTCACCGCGACCTCCGCGACCGATGCGGATGTGCAATTGGATGGTGGCCCGGTCGTCCACCTGACCGGCGTGACCAGCCTCACGTTCAACGCGGGTGCCGGCAACGATACGCTCACCATCATCAACCCCACGGGGACCGTGTTTGCTCCGACTGGCGGCATCTTCTACAACGGTGAAGCCAATACGACGGGTGACTCGCTGACCCTGCAAGGTGGCGGTGGCGCGACCTTCAACGAAACCTATGCGCCGTCTACAGTCAACAACGGTGTTCTGGTCACCACCAATGGTGTTGTGACACAGACCGTGACGTTTACGGGTTTGGAACCGGTGACCGATACGGTGACCGTCGCCGCCTTCACGATCAATGGTACCGCTGCGGCTGACACGATCAACGTCGTCAATGGCCCCGGTGGCACGACCCAGGTCAACAGCAACACCTTCGAACTGGTGAACTTCGCGAATAAGACCGCGGTCACCGTGAATGGCGTGGACGGGGTCGACGTGGTTACCCTCAGTAACACGCTGGCAGCAGCGGGTTTGACGGCCTTCAATGTGAACGCCGGCCTCAGCTCGGGCAGCACGATCGATGTGGAGGCCACACCCGCTGGCGTCGTGACCACACTGGATAGTGTCTTGGGTTCGG
>JAQGHS010000334.1 GCA_028291605.1 Planctomycetaceae bacterium
TTGGCGCGGCCGCGGTCTTTCGAGGCCAACAATTCCATTCCGGACCGCAGACGACGTCGAATCGTACGATGGGTCTCGATCTTCTGCTGGAGTTCGCGGGCCTGGTCCCCCTGTTCGGTGGTGGGGCCGGCGGCGAGCAACGCTTCCAGAGTCGTGGCGGCCTCGTCCAGCTTGCCGTCCAGAATGTTTTTCTTTGCCTCTGTCAGATGTTGCTCACGCACTTTGTCTTCGTGCAACTGCCGCTGATCTTCGAATTTCTCTTTCAGGTCGGCCAACTGCTTCACCTGATCGGGATTCAGCTTCGCCACGGCCGCATCGAGCTTCTCGATCTTTTGCTGGGCCGCATCGAAATCCTGCTTGGCGATCAGTGCCGCGCCCTGCTTGAATTGTTCTGCGTAGTCTGCCTCGGGAGCATTCGGCTGAGTCGGTGATGTCTTGGCGGCGGCGGTTTTCTCGGTCCCGGCACCCTCACCAGCAGGCTTTGACACCGTACCGGGAGCTGGTTTAGCGGAGGTGACAGGAGGCTTTTCACCTTGGCATCCGAAAGCCAAGATTGCCAGTAACACATTCAGCTTAAATAAGTTATGTCGCAATGGCATGTCGTACTCATCAACCAGACGCGGTTCGAAACAGTGGCCCGAAGCCCCTCATCATTGTTGTCCTGTCAACAGTCCAAGTTACGTTCTCGGAGGCCGCTTTTCCAGCGACTTTAACAGAGTGGCATCATTCTTGAGTGGTATTCGGCTTGGTTGTTAATCCCGTTTGAGGGGGCCAATCGCAGATTTACGGTAGCGCTCCGGTGCCATTGTTCGGATCAGTCTCCCCAAAAACGGCTCAAATCGCAGTTCAAAAACGTAAGTCCTTGAGGTAGAATCAAATATAAACTGACACGTATGCGTCGGTAACTCTGTTTGTGAGCGGAATAGCGCTAGCCACCGGTTTCGTGTGTTCCATGGAAGAACCGGTGGCTAGCGCCATCCCGCTCATCAGAAACTTTAGGGAGAACCACTGGTGCTAAGGTGGATGATTGCCGGACTGGCCGTATGGAGTTTTCTCGGAGTGCAAACTGCCCGAACTGCGGAGGCCGCGCGACCCGTCAGTTTTGAACTCGATGTGCAACCCATTTTGACGCGCTTGGGTTGCAATGCCGGCGCTTGCCACGGAAAATCGCGTGGCCAGAATGGTTTTCAGCTGTCGTTGCTCGGATTCTTCCCCGATTTCGACTACATGACGCTCACGCAAGAGGCGCGCGGCCGGCGGGTTTTTCCTCCGTCTCCCGATGCCAGCCTGCTGTTGATGAAAGCGTCAGGGCAATTGCCGCACGGGGGTGGAAAACGCCTCGATCCCAACAGCCCCAGCTACACCCTGATTCGCGACTGGATCGCCCAAGGCTTGGCGCGACGGATTCCTAATGAGCCGACGCTGTCCAAGGTCACCGTCGAACCGAGTGAAAAACTGCTGCCCCGCGACGCGAGCGTGCAGCTCAAGGTGACGGGGCATTATTCCGACGGTGCGACGCGCGACGTCACGCCGTGGGCTGCGTTTCAATCGAATGAAGCAGGGATCGTGGCGGTCGATTTGAATGGGCTCGCCAAGGCTGGGCCAATTCCCGGCGAAGCAGCGATCATGGCCCGCTTCATGGGGCAGATCGCCATCTCCACGATCAGCATTCCGCTGGAGGGATCGGTCCCGCCCGAAACCTATGTCAGCCTGCCGCGCTACAATTTTATTGACGGGCTCGTGTGGGACAAGCTGCAGCGTCTGGGGATCACTCCTTCGGCACCTTGCTCGGATACCACGTTTTTGCGTCGAGCTCATCTGGACGTCATTGGCCGGCTGCCGACCGCCGAGGAATCGCGGGCCTTCCTGGCAGATCCGTCCACCGACAAGCGGGTCAAGCTGATTGATTCGTTGCTGACTCGTCCCGAATACGGGGACTTCTGGGCCAACAAGTGGATGGACCTGCTGCGGCCGAATCCCTACCGCGTGGGGATCAAGGCGACATTCAATTACGATGCTTGGATCCGCGATAAATTCCGCCGCAATGTGCCTTACGATCAGTATGTTCGCGAGCTGTTGACCGCCCAGGGCAGCACGTGGCGCAATGGTGCGGTGACCTATTTCCGTGACCGTCGCGAACCCGATGAACTCACCACGATCACCAGCCAGCTCTTTCTGGGAGTTCGCCTGGAATGTGCCAAGTGCCACCATCATCCGTTTGAGGCCCTCGGCCAGGAGGATTTCTACGGATTAGCAGCGTACTTCTCGAAGATCGGCCACAAGGGAGTCGGCCTGTCACCGCCGATTTCCGGGGGTGAAGAGATCATCTTCACGGGGCCGGGGAGTGCGGTCACTCATCCGATCACTGGGGAAGTCTTGAAGCCCAAGCCGTTGTTTGGATTGGCCCCTGTAGGCGAAAATGATGACCCGCGCGTGGTGCTGGCCAACTGGTTGACGTCACCCGACAACCATTATTTTGCTGAAGTCATGGCCAACCGTGTCTGGGCCGATTTGATGGGGCGTGGGCTGGTCGAGCCGGTCGACGACTTGCGAGCCACGAATCCCCCCAGCAATGGCGCATTGCTGAAGGCCTTGGGGAACAACTTCCGGCAACAGAAGTTTGACATCAAGCAGTTGATTCGATCGATCACGACGTCGTACGTCTATGGGTTGTCATCGGAACCGACCGAGCGGAATATCTCGGACACGCGAAATTACTCGCGGCACTACCGACAACGGCTGCGAGCCGAAACGATGTTCGATGCCGCGTGTGACATCACGCAGGTGCCGGAGAACTTTGAAGCCACGCCACCCGGTTCACGCTCCACAGTCATCTGGACCACGCGCGTCGATTCGCTGTTCCTGGATTCCTTTGGCCGGCCCGATCCTAATCAAGATCCCCCCTGCGAACGGACCTCCGACACCACCGTCGTGCAAGCCCTGCACTTGATGAACTCACCCGGGTTGCACCGCAAATTGACGGCGGAAAAGGGCCGCGTGACCGATCTGACCGCGAGCGATAAGACGCCCGCGGTCATTGTTGAAGAGCTCTATTTGCTGGCTTATTCACGATTGCCCAGCGCTGAAGAATCTCAAGTCGGGCAGGCCGTGTTTGCTCAGGCGAACGTGACCCGCCGCCAGGCCATTGAAGACCTGCTGTGGGCCTTGATAAATACGCCGGAGTTTGTCTTCAAGGATTGAGGTTGTTGCCCCGTAGGATAGGCATCCTGCCTGTCAGTTGTCACCTCAAGTGACAAACCGGGAGTCCATTTACCCTACGATTGTCACTTAGAATCCCGCGTACTCTTGGTTCACCGCTTTGTCGCTTCGCGATTGACAGGCAGGATGCCTATCCTACGGAAGACTCTATGACTCGACTCGTCCTGCCCACACTCCTGTCGGCCCTGTTCTTGACATTGGGGCCATCGATCGCTGCCAATGCGGCCGCGCCCAAGATGGATATCCTATTCCCTGCAGGGGGAAGTCGCGGCGCGACCGTCAATGTGACGGTGACCGGGGCCGTCGATCCCTGGCCGGTCCAAGTCTGGTGCAGCCGGACGGAGTTGCAGATCAAAGTCCTGGAGGAAAAGGGCAAGCTGGCAATCACCATCCCCGCCGAGTCCCTCCCCGGTGTGGCCTGGATTCGGCTCCACAATCCCGAGGGCGCGTCGACATTGCGTCCGTTTGTGATTGGGACACTGCCCGAGGCGGAAGAAGTCGAACCCAACAACGATTTGACCAAGGCCCAGGTATTGCCGAGCAGCTCGGTGGTCGTGCAAGGGAAGCACCAGGCTGCGCATGATGTCGATGTTTATGCCATCACGTTGAAGGCAGGCCAGACGATTGTCGCGGACCTCGACGGCAATCGCACGCTGGGAGCTCCCTCCGACGGAGTCCTGCAACTGGTCTCGTCACAAGGTTTCGTGCTCGAACAAAATGATGATGACCAGGGACTTGATCCCCGCATCGCCTTCACCGTTCCCGCGGATGGACAATACTACGTGCGGACGTTCGCGTTTCCCGCTCAAACGGACTCCTCCGTTAACTTTGCAGGAGGCCCGAGCTGGCTCTATCGACTTACAATTACGGCCGACCGGTTCACCGATTTCGTATTGCCGTTGGCCGTGACACGAGGCGTCGCTGGTGAGGTCGAAGCCCGCGGCTGGAATCTGGGCGCTGAGCCGGTCAAAACGGCGATTCCCGCTTCAGATACCGATGAGATCACGGTGCTCGTTCCGCAGAGTGGCAACGTCGTCACGGTCCCCACCGTGCCGTTTGCCGTCCTGGTGGAGCAAGAGCCGAATGTGCAGGCCCAGCCCAATGTCATCCCGATGCCCGTCGACGTCAGCGGAGTCGTCTCCGCGCCGGATGATGCCGACTTCTTTCGTTTTCCCGCGAAGAAAGGGCAGACGTTGCTGGTGAAAGTGGTCGCTCGCTCGCAAGGTTCGTTGATCGACCCCGTCGTCGCCATCTTAGATGCCGCTGGAAAGCAACTGCAGCGGGTTGACGATCAGGGCGACAAGCGCGATCCGGAATTCAATTGGAATCCTCCCGCTGACGGAGACTACCTGCTGACCGTGAGTGACCTGCACGGTCGCGGTGGACCTCGGTTCTACTACCACGCCAGCATCGCGCCGCACACACCCGACTACCGGGTGACCGTGGCCGCGGACAGTTTCGTCTTATCGATCGACAAACCGCTGGAGATCCCGATTACCGTCGAGCGGCTAAGTGGCTTTAAGGGTGAGATTGACGTCAACGTGACGGGACTGCCCGACGGAGTCACCGCCGCGGCCGTCAAATCTCTGGCGGAAGGGGACACCTCCAAGTTGGTGAAACTCGTGATCTCAGGGAATCCCGCAGCCTTTTCCGGGCCGTTGCAGATCATCGCCACATCGATCGCGGAACCGAAGTTGATTCGCAAGCCGACTTTCAAACTGACTCCGTATCACGCCGACACGGATCAGTTGTGGCTGACCGTGATCAAGAAGCCATAGGCGAGTCCAATCCCACGACAATCCTACAGCGCTCCGCTGCCTGTCAGCACCACTCGAATGGTTCGGAATAGGATCTTCAGATCGTTCCAGAAGCAGCAGTTCTGCAGGTACAACAGGTCCAGGGCAACCTTGCGTTTGAAGCTTTCGATGTTGTTGTCGTAGCCGTTCACGACTTGGGCAATGCCGGTCAGCCCGGGTTTTAAGCCCAGGCGGTGCAGATACCCGGGGACTTCCGCCGACAGTTTTTCGATGAACTCGGGCCGTTCGGGGCGCGGGCCGACCAGCGACATATCGCCTTTCAAAACATTCCACAATTGCGGTAGCTCGTCCAGACGAGTCTTACGCATGAAACGACCGATGGAGGTCACTCGCGGATCATTCTTCTGAGCGAACTGGGCCCCATTCTTTTCGGCATCGGTACGCATCGTCCGGAATTTGTACAACACAAACGGACGGCCGTAGCCGGTATCGCTTCTGCGAGAGGCTTGGCGTCGATTGTCCGAAATCTCTTCGGGCAGATCGTCGTTCCGTTTCCGGCGATCGGGCCTTGGCTTGCGATAGTTGAGCCCTACTCGCAACTGCGAAAAGATCATCGGCCCGGGTGACGTCAGCTTAACGGCAATCGCGACAAGTACCATCAACGGCAGTAAACAGACCAGCATGATGCTGGAGATCACGATATCGGTCAATCGCTTGGCCAGGCGCGTCCCTTCGCCCAGGCTGCGGACATCGCGCCTTGGTCGTTCAAGTTTCAGTCGTGTCAACCAGTCGGTCGGCGGTAACCCTGCCAGGTCGGCATAGTCCAATACGAGGTCGCTCAAGTCGCTCGGGGCGACGGTGGTCCGAGCGGGCGGAAGAGTCGTTTCTGTGGCCATAGTTTGTGATCACGATCCCTACAAGCGCGGCGGAATACGCCAACGTTTCCCAAATACGACAAGCTCCGCTGAAAACATAGACCCCAGCGGCGTCTGTCGGGAGAGGATGATCCGGGGAATCGAAAAATCGAGGATCATGCGATGTCGATGATGACGATTTTGAGGCGGAGTGGAGAGCCGAATTCGAGGAAATTTCGATTTTGGAACGCTGAATATGCAGCAAAGTCGGTATGAACGTCAAATACGGTCAAAACGGCGACGAAAGCATCCGTCCTTTACCTGTGGTCCTTAGCCCGTTGAATTCAGGGTCCAACTGACAACTGACAAAGGACGACTCCCTATCCTTCTGTCGTATTCATTCGCCACCTCTTTTAATTCGCTGCTGTCCGCCGCCAGCGAGACTTCCCGAGTCCGTTAAGGTACGATTTCCTTCGTGACTGATAGGCTCATCGTTACCAGACGAAATCAGCCGGAACGTGCTAGCGTCCGGTTCGAATGTTCAATCGGACCTCCGAACGGTGGGCTAGCGCCCACCGGCTGATTCGGATGCAAGAAACTCACGAAGGAGTCGGCATGCAACTCGGATTTGTCAGCGCCATTCTGCCCGATCTTACGCTGCCGGAAGTCGCTCAATTTGCGGCCGAGGTCGGATACTCCTGCGTGGAACTCATGTGCTGGCCCCCCAGTCGCGCCGAGCGTCGTTACGCCGGGGTGACCCATGTGGACGTCACCGACTTCGACGCCGCTCAGGCCACACAAGTCAACGGCCTCATGGCTGACGCCGGAGTGCAGATCAGCGGTCTGGGTTATTATCCCAATCCGCTCGCACCGAATGTGGAAGAGAGCGAGCGAGCCATCGCGCAGATCAAGAAGGTCATTGCCGCGTCGTCCCTGTTGGGAATCGGCCGGATGAACACCTTCATCGGCCGCGACTGGACCCGCTCCGTCGACGATAACTGGCCCCGCTTTTGTGAAGTCTGGAAGCCGCTGATCAAGTTTGCTGAAGATCAGGGCGTGAAGGTCGGCATTGAAAACTGCCCCATGCTGTTCTCGAAAGACGAGTGGCCGGGGGGAAAGAATCTGGCCACCACGCCGGCCATCTGGCGACGGATGTTCGACGAAATCCCCAGTCCGAATTTTGGCTTGAATTACGATCCCTCCCACATGGTGTGGCAACACATGGATTATCTCAAACCCATGCAGGAGTTCGCGTCCCGACTGCACCATGTTCACGCCAAAGACGTGCGACTCGATCAGGACCGACTGAATGATGTCGGAACGCTGGCTCATCCCTTGGAGTATCACATCCCCAAGCTCCCGGGCTTGGGCGAGGTCAACTGGGGCAAGTTTTTCTCGGTGCTCGGAGAAGTGGGTTACCGCGGACCGGTCTGTGTGGAGGTTGAAGATCGGACCTACGAACATTCGCTGGAGGCGCGAAAGACCGCCTTGAAACAGAGTGCTGTCTATCTCCGCAATTTCATCGCAGATCAAACGTCTTCGTCCGTGGGATAGGCATCCTGCCTGTCATTGGTCACCTCAAGTGACAAACCCGAAGTACATTCATCCTACGATTGCCACCTTGATCGCCGCGTACACTTGGTGCGCCGTTTTGTCGCTTCGCGATGGACAGGCAGGATGCCTATCCTACGGACGAAAAAACCGGCATGCGTGACTCACAAAGTCACGCATGCCGGTTCGATTTACTATCAACATCTCGCCCGGCTGATTAGTTCACGTTGATATTGCGGGTCCCGACATTGGTGTCGACACCGCTGACATTGGTGAGCTTCATACCGACAGTGCGAGTGATTCCCGTACCAGCCTTTGCCTGGAAGGTCACCCGTTCCAGCAGACGCTCCACAGTTGCCTGGGTGGCGTTGCCGTTGAGAGTCACAACCAGGTCCGGAGTTTTACTGCCCTTGCCACCCGCCACCGTTCCAATTTGAACGGAACCGGCCAGGACCTTTTTGCCCTTGAGATGGATGTCATTGGCGTCAGCACCCTTCTTGATGATTGCCAGGCGATCTTTCTTATCGCGGCCGGCAATAATCGAGACTGTCAACTTCGCACTGGAGAAGTTCGGATTGGTAATTCCATTCAGGTCGAAGGTCGCCGACGGGGCAACAACGACCGGAGCGGAATGGAGACTATACGTTGCCGGTGCCGCGGGCAGCGTAATCGTCGGTTCTTCCGCCACGTCGATGAGATGGATCTCAACCATCGCATCAGCCGTCAGTGCCGTTGGGCTGCCGCTGTCCGTGACGCGTACCTGCAGGGTGAATGCCGGAGTCACCTCGAAGTTCAACGGCGTGGAATTGATCACCGAAATCTGTCCCGTCGTGGGATTGATCGCGAATGCTCCGCTGGCGTTACCGCTGACAATCGAGTACGTCAACGATTGGGCTGGCAGATCGCCATCCGTCGCCGAGACCACTCCGACGATTGTTCCCGCTGTGGCATTCTCGGTAACCGTGAATGTCGGCGAGGCATTGTTGAACACCGGAATCACGTCATTCACGGGAGTGACCGTAATGGTCAGATCCTGAGTGGTCGTACGTGTCGGAGTGATATCAGTCGTCACCGACACCGTTACGTTGTAAACATTATTCGCATCGGCATCGGCCGGTACTTCAAAGTTCGGGCTGTTCACAAAGGTGATTTCGCCCGTGACCGGATTAATGTTGAACCGTGCCGCATCGGGACCGGACAAGCTGTAAGTCAGCGTGTGGCCCGCAACCGGATCCGCATCCACGTTCAAGACCACCGTCGACGTCAGTGTGTTTTCTGGCACGCTCGCGGACGGCCCGCTTGTAATAGCCAGTTGATCGTCGTCAGTGATGTTGACGGTCGCCGTCAGATTGGAACCCAGCGTGATGTCTGCATCGTGAGCCCCGAAGCCATTGAGGGTCGCAATCACGGTTTCGAGATCCTCGACGTCGGTATCATTATGCACCGTCACATCGATATCCGCCGTCGTCTGGCCGGCAGGAATCGTGACCGATCCCGACAGCGTCGTGTAGTCGGTCCCGGGTGTCGCTGTTCCCGCGATGGTGTAATTCACCACGGTATCAGTGGAACTCGGGGCACTCAGTGTGACGGTGAACTTGCCATTCGTCGGCGTATTGGATTCCACCCCGTCAGTGACCTTGGCAATCGAAACCGTGGCCGTGTCGTTGTCGGTAATCGTCCCCGTGCCGGTGTCGGTGACATTGATCACTCGGCCACCCAGCGGTGTTGTGGAGCTGATCGCCGCGGTGAAGGTTTCGGTCCCTTCCAGAAGATTGTCGTCGTTGATGGCGACAGACACTTGCTTCGAGAACTGGCCAGCCAGGAACGTGATCTGCTGAGTCGTACTGGCGTAATCCGTTCCACCGCCAGTCGCTGAAATATCGGTAAAGGTGACGGTAATCGTCACGTCGATATCCAACGCCTTGTCGGTGACCAGATCGAAGACCAGCGTACCATCTCCTTCGCCAACCGTGACGTTATTGATCGTGAAGGATGCGGTGTCGTTGTCGGTGATGGTCCCGGTTCCGGTATCAGTCAAGTTGACACTGCGGCCGTTCAATGGAGTCGCGGTACTCAGCGAGGCCACGAACGTTTCCGTACCTTCGACAATGTTGTCGTTTGTGATGGCTACGCTCACCGGCTTACTGATTTGACCGGCCAGGAAGGTGATCGACTGAGTGGTGCTGGCATAGTCAGTGCCGCCACCCGTCGCGGTACCACTGCCGAAAGTTACGTTGATTGTGACATCAGTATCCAGCGCCTTGTCGGTGGTCAGATTGAAGACCAGGGTCCCGTCGGCCTCGTTGACTGTGACGTCGTTAATCGTGAAGGTCGCGGTATCGTTGTCGGTGATGTTGACGGTGGCCGGTGTGGCATTCGCAGTGATCTGCGGATCACCCGAGCTGATCCCCGTGAGAGTCACGATGACCGTCTCGGTGGCTTCGACGACGTTGTCAGTCAGCACGGAAACATCGATATCGGCCGTTGTCTGGCCGGCGGGAATCGTCACGGTTCCTGTCAGCGTGGTGTAATCGATGCCGGCGGTGGCCGTTCCCGTAATCGAGTAGGTCACGATCGTGTCGATCGAGCTGACCGCGGACTGGGTTACCCGGAACTTGCCGTTTGTGGGGGTGTTGGTTTCCGCCCCATCAGTGATCTTGGCAATCGTCACGGTTGCCGAGTCGTCGTCGGTAATCGTCCCCGTGCCAGTGTCAGCAACGTTGATCAGTCGGCCACCCAGTGGCGTTGTGGAACTGAGTGCAGCGGTGAAGGTTTCGGTCCCTTCCACGAGACTATCGTTGTTGATGGCGACGGTGACTTGCTTGGATATCTGGCCCGCCAGGAAGGTGATCTGTTGAGTCACGCTGGCGTAGTCTGTTCCGCCACCCGTTGCCGTGACATCGGTAAACGTGACGGTAATGGTCACATCGATATCCAGGGCCTTGTCGGTCGTCAGATCGAAGACCAGCGTGCCGGCACCTTCACCGACCGTCACGTTGTTGATCGAGAAGGTTGCGGTGTCGTTGTCGGTGATGGTCCCCGTTCCGGTATCGCTGAGATTGACACTGCGGCCACCCAACACTGCCGAGGTGCTGAGCGTCGCGCCGAACGTTTCGGTCGCTTCGACAATGTTGTCGTCCGTGATGGCGACACTGACGTGTTTGCTGCTCTGACCCGCCAGGAAGGTGATCGACTGCGTGGTGCTCACGTAATCGGTCCCGCCGCCCGTTGCCGTGCCACCGCCAAATGTCACGTTGATGATGACGTCAGTGTCGAGTGCTTTGTCGGTCGCCAGAGTGAAGACCAGAGTCCCATCTGCTTCATTCACCGTAACATTGTCGATGGTAAACGTCGCGGTGTCGTTGTCGGTGATATTCACGGTGGCCGGAGTGGCATTCACCGTAATCTGCGGGTCACCAGCACTGATTCCCGTGAGAGTCACGATGACCGTCTCGGTCGCTTCGACGATGTTGTCGGTCAGGACGGCGACGTTGATATCCACAGAAGTCTGACCGGCGGGAATCGTCACCGTTCCGGAGAGCGTCGTGTAATCACTGCCGGCAGTTGCCGTTCCCGTGATCGAGTAGCTGACGATCGTGTCGGTACTGCTGACCGCCGATTGGGTGACCGTAAACTTGCCGTTGGTCGGCGTGTTGGTTTCCGCACCGTCGGTGATCTTCGCGACCGAAACGGTGGCGGAATCATTATCGGTGATGGTACCAGTCCCGACCACACCAGTCACAATACTGGCCGCGGCCACTGGTGCGACTGGAGTGACTGTTCCCAAGGTCACGGTCAACGTCTCGTTCGCTTCGACCAGCAAATCGCCGGTCACATTGATGGTAATGGTCTGGATCTCATTGGCGTTCCCCGCGAACGTCAACGGACTACTTGTGACCACCGAGTAATCGGCTCCGGTCGCGGTGCCGTTGGCGACGTTGAAGGCGACCGTAAAGCCACCCGCCACCGCATTCGGTGAGGTAACTGTGAAGGTCATCGTGGTCGCACCGGCATCTCCTTCGGTGACGATGGGACTGCTGATGGTCAGCGTGTCCGTGTCATCGTTCGTGATCGTCCCCGTACCGACCGCCCCCGTCACGATACTCGCGGCCTGAACCGGAGCGACTGGAGTGACCGTACCCAAGGTCACTGAGAAGGTTTCATTCCCTTCCACAATCGTATCACCGTTTAGATTCACGGTAATCGTTTGGGTCTCACCGACAGTCCCGGTGAAGGACAGCGGGCTGCTGGTGACCACGGCAAAATCAGAACCATTTGTAGTGACATTGGCGATATTGAAGGCCACCGTGAATCCACCCTCGACCGCGTTCGGCGAGGTGACCGTGAAGGTCATCGTTGCCGGTCCGGCGTTCCCCTCAGTCACGACGGGGCTGCTGATCGTCAGCGTATTGGAATCGTCATTCGTAATCGTGCCTGTGCCCACGGCACCGGTGATAATGCTGCTGGCAGGAACCGGAGCCACCGGAGTAATCGTTCCCAGGGTCACCGACAGGGTCTCATTGCCTTCGACGATCGTGTCGCCGTTCACATTGATCGTGATCGTATGCGTTTCACCGGCAGTCCCGGTGAACGTCAGCGGGCTGCTGGTGACGACAGTGTAGTCGCTGCCGTTGGTGGTCACGTTCGCGACATTGAAGGCCACGGTAAAGCCCCCCGCCACCGCATTCGGCGAAGTCACCGTAAAGGTCATCGTCGTCGGTCCCGCATTCCCTTCAGTCACCGTTGAATTGGTGATCTGCAAGGTATTGGTGTCGTCGTCGGCGATGTTCACTGTGGCGCTAGTACCACCTCCCAAGGTGATTTGGGGATCGTGTGCTCCGAATCCGGTCAAGGTGGCAATGACCGTTTCGGTCCCTTCCACAATCGTGTCGTTCAGAACTGGTACGTTAATCACTGCACTGAATTGGCCAGCGGGAATCGTGACAGTTCCGCTCAGAGCCAGGTAGTCGTTACCGGCACCTGGCGTGGCTGTCCCGGTGACGGAGTAGGTCAGGACGGTGTCGGTCGAGCTGATCGCGCTGAGGCTGACCGTGAATTGCCCGTTCACGGGTATCGCACCTTCCGCTCCATCAAACGTTTTGGCGATCGAGACTGTCGCCGAATCATCGTCGTTGATCGTTCCAACTCCGGTGTCAGTCAGAATCACACCGCGGCCGCCGAGATTCGTGGCCGTGCTCATGACAACGGTAAAGTCTTCAGAGCCTTCGACGAAAGTGTCGTTGGTAACGGGCACCGTCACCTGGGCATTGAGTTGACCGGCAGTAATGGTGATGTGCTGCGTCGTATTCGTAAAGTCGGTACCCCCGGTCGCCGATCCATCCTGGAAGTTGATATCGATCACGAAGTCAATATCGAGCGGCCGGTCGAGAGTCAGGTTGAAGACCAAATTTCCGGCAGATTCGCTGCCGCTCGCATCGCTGATCGTGACGACCACGGGGGGTTGGGTCAGCGTGACGTCATTGCCGCCCACGCCGCCATGATAGGAGATCGTGAAGCCAATCCCATTGATGGTGACCGTCGAACCTTCAGCATGACCTGCGAATTCCCCGACCACCGCGCTGCCGCTGCCGTTGTCGATGAGAGTGATGACCTGACCGATCAGGCTGGTAATGGTGCCGGACACGTCCAGGGTCGCATCGGTGACATCCACCGCACCGGTCGTGGCGATCTGATCCGCCTGACTGCCGGCAGTCGGCCCATTCACTTGGGCGGTAAACGTCGCCCCGATGCTTACGGTCAATGCGCCAGTATGGAGAGTGGCGGTACCGCTGCCCCCTGGAGAAACATTGCCGCCGCCATTTTCAATCGTAACAGCCGCCGCAATCGTTCCGGAGCCAGTCAAGGTGCCGAAGACCAACGTGGGTGAGGTCGTCGAACCATCGACCTGAAGTGTCCCGGTGTTGACGGAAGTGGTTCCCGTGTAGGTGTCAGTGCCTGTCAACTTCAGGATCGCAGACCCCTGCTTGGTCAGACCACCACCGCTGCCTTGAATGTTTCCGGCCAACGTGTTGTCAACGTTGCCCAGGCCCAGACTCAACGTATTGGATTGCAGATCAATAATCGCCCCCACGATGCTGTCGAGCCCGGGAACGCGGACATTGCCCCCCAGAACCAGGGTCAGCGGCCTATTGAGATTCGCCGCATCCAAGTAAATTCCGCCAGCCACATTGATGGTTCGAGCGGTACCCGTCAACGCGCCTTCGGCGAGCAGGTTCACGGCTTCCTGGATCAATCCGGTCGCGGTGAACTGCACCGTGCTGGCATAGACGCTCAGCGACGAGAAGTCACCCTGGAAGCCGGCCGTCAACAGGTCCGTATCCGTGGCGAAATTGAGCCATGGGGAATAGTCGACCAGCCCGTTCACTTTGGCCGCGACGGCTGCCGGAGTGGTGACACCGAACGCATTGCCCGAGGCGTCCACCGCAGTTGCCGTGAGATTATTGAGTGCGAAGCCGATGTTCCCGGACAAATTGTTATTGAAGATCGTACCGGAGACCTGGGATCCGCTCTCTAAGCGAATGCCGTCACCCGTGTTATTCCGAATAAAGTTTTCCGTCACCGAGTCCAGAATGCCACTGTTGTCGATGCCAATGCTGGCTCCGGAAATATCATTTTGAACTACGGTCGCCGTGGAGCCTGCGGCGATACTGACGCCCACACTGGTTCCAGCGACACCATCAAACGTGTTACCGGTCAGCGTGGCAGTTCCATTGGACTGAACCAGAACACTGGTCTGCGTATTCGTCGTTGTATTACCGGTCAATTGCACGGGCTGATTGCCGCCGAAGCTGCCACCGGGCAGCCATTGGAAGCCCACGTTCGCATTCGTGACGGTGTTATCGCTGTAGAGCACCGTCGAGGACGCGCCGGAATGCGACGTGATGATAAACGCCCGCATCAAATTCGTGTCGCCGTTGTTACCCGTCTGATTATTAAAGTCGTTGTTGCTGACGGTGATGTCACTCAGACTAGCGTTGCCGTTTTCCCAGATACCTCGGAACGACGCCTGTTGAGCGTTCAGCGTGCCCGTCACGTTGATGGTGTTGTTGTCGATCAGCAAACCATCAAATGAGGTCCCGCCACCCGAGTTCGACTGCATGCCGACAGAACTGGAGAAGTTGGCTCCATCGCTCGCACCCGAGCCATCCATATCAATGATGTTGTTCGAGATCGTCTGGTTGGTTCCGAAGGAGAAGTGAATGCCGATGTTCTGGTTCACATCCCCTGGTGCAACAGTCGTATTCAAGTCAGCCGGCACCCGGATATGGTTGTTCGTCAGGGTCGTGCCGGCGTACTCATCGGGTCCGCCACCGAAGAACATACCGATCGACAAGTCGAAGTCGAAGATCTCCAGATTCGAGATCGTCCAGCCCTGATTATCGGTCCCATCGAAGACGAACACACCTTCCAGATTGGCGGCGGCCAGGTCGCCAGGACCTTGAATGCGAGCCGCACCGAGCGAAGTCGTCGTCCAGGTCACATCATTGACATTCGTGGGAACATACAGGCTGTAGTCATCGAAGCCGCCTGCGACGCCATCGTTACCCAGAGCCCAGCTCGCGGCGGCATTGGCCTCAGACCAGTCAAACGTGCCGTTAAGAATCACGGTGTCGCCATTGGCAACATTATCCATGATGGTCGCCAGCCGCGTGTAGTCATTGTCAGTCGCGGTCGGAGAAGTGGCTGGAGTGACATAGTAAACCCCGGCCGTAATCTGAATCAGACCGAGTGTCGCATCATCGTACTGGTCCTGGATCCTGCTTTCGGTGGCGAACTTTTGAGCGGTACTCATGGCAGCCGGCAGCAAGCCATCAAACGAGACGCCCGTAGCGTCGATCACTTCGTTATCGAGCGCGCCATCTTCCAACGTAATGTAATTGCCGCTTTGACCAGACAGAGAAAGATCGTTCAGAGTATTGCCGCCGATTGCGGTATCCGGACCGTTAACCAGCAATCCCACTGGACCACCCGTCACAGTGTTTCCGCTGCCGAACGACACCTCCACTGGCGTTGCTGAGTAAGCGGAACTGTCGATCGCAATGCCAGCCACCGTGGAGTTAACAATGGCAACGCCGCTGATCGTACTCTGGCTGGCCCCGCTCGCTTGACCGAACTGAGGATCGGCATTCGTCGCCAAAATCCCATAATTGTTGTGAGTCAACAGGCCGCCGGACACAGCGACATTGCCGGTCGTCGCGGTGCTCCAGAGCAGAATGCCGTAGATCATGTCGGAGATGTTATTACCCGTGACCGAGGCTCCAACATTGCTGCCCAGTGAGGCGAGTTCAATACCAAAGTTCGTCGTCGAGGCCGGGAAATCGCCGTCGGTTTCGGCGGTGATCGTATTGTTGGAAATCGTGGCGTCAGTAGCGAGGCTGTACTGCAGGTTGTGGAAAATGCCGCGATGATAGGTCGAGATGGTGTTGTGGTCGATCAAGGTTCCGGCGCCTGGCGACGCGAGATAGTAGTTGTCATCCTGCCAGCCGACATTGACCCGGGTCATGACGTTGTAAGAGACTATACCGTACACGTTCGCCTCAAAGGCCGTCGCCCGGCCCCGACCGCCACCGAAATTGTTTCCGGAGGGCAGATTGTCGATCAAGTTGTGGCTGATGTCGTTTCCAGCCGCCGCAGTCACACCATTGACGCCGTCGACCAGCACGCCGTAGCGTTCCAGGTTCTGAATGATGTTGTTCTGCACATTCAGCGTCGCGTCAAATCCGCCCGGATTGGCATCGAAATCGCCGATACTATTGGCGATACCGGCACCCGTGTTGACTTCCACGCCATTGAGCACTCGTCCGTTAGTCAGTGCGGCATTGTGGCCATCAATCGTGAAGCCGCTCACCGTGACATCAACGTGCGTCGAGGCCTTGCCCACGCGAACGATCACGCCTGATGTTGAAAGTTGAACTGATGTTTCGGTCACACCCGGCAAGATGATGGCTTCGCCGACACGCGTTCCGGTATTGGGATCAATCGCCGCATTGGGGCCGACCAGGTGGAGAGATTTGTCGACGATCAGGTTGCCGACAAACGTACCGGACGCAACGTTGATGGTATCACCGGAAGATGCGGCATTAATGGCCGCTTGGATAGATTCGTCGGTCAGTCCAGTCCCCGGCGAGGTCACATACACATGCCCAGCGATGACTCGAATCAGACCGTTAGTCCCCGTGTCGGGAGCATGGACGATCTTGTCTTCAATCAGGAACGGATCGATCAGACCTTCCCAGTTGGTCGACGTGTAGGAGGTCAGGTCGTAAGCCTGGCCGGTACGATTGTCGATAAACAGCGAGTCGCCGGCGAAGATGTTCCCGGCCCCGATCGCGACCGTTCCGGCGGTGGCATCCAGCCGCAGGTCGGTCCCGTTATCGACGAGGCCGTCAAAGTTGTTCGCGGTGACGCTACCGTTACCGCCATTGGTGAAACGAATGCCGGTCGTGTTGTCGTAGATGTGATTGTTCGTAATCGTTGCCGCGCCGCCGTCGACATCGATACCAATGTTAAATCCATGGATGGAGGCATCGTTGTTCTGAATGATTGCGGTGGCCTGAGATCCAGAAACGAGAATACCGGTGTCAGTCGTGCTCGCAGAACCAGTCAGTTCCGTATCGTTCTGAACGGTGACACTCACTGCACCGCCACCAGCCTGCCCCAGCACTTTAACAGCTTGTAGTGTGGAACCCGTAATGCTGGCACCATCCAGAATCACGTTTGCTGGCGCGCTGGTGAGACCGAAAGTCGTCGTTCCAACTGGTCCCGCAGCTAGATTATTGGTGGCATAAACGCCAACCTTCGTGCCCGTAATCGAAACCGTACTGCCCAATGTTGGAGTTGTATTCGGGGAAACGGCCCAGACAATGACACCGTAATCTGTGCCAGAAATGGAGACGTTGGTAATCGTCGGGCCACTGGTTCCGGTGAGCGCAGCAAGCTGGATACCGAAGTTGTTGGCCAAAGCCCCGGTCTCCGCGAAGAACTGATCGTTATCGATCGTCAACGGAGTTGCGGCGGTCGATTGCAGATTATCCCAAATACCGCCGGCATAAGTGTGAAACTCGTTCCCAGTCACGCTGAAGGTGGCTGGCCCGCCGACTGACGTATTATGCACATGCACGCCGAGGTGCACTTTAGTCATCAGGTTATTAGTGATGTCCGCATAGAAACCGGAACGGAGCGTCACGCCATAGCCGAAATCGTAGAGTCCAATGTCATGGAACCAGTTACTGTCGATCACGTTGCCTTGTGAAGCTCCGTCACCGCGAACGCCGATGAAGACGTTCGCCAGGATGTTATTGCGCACTGCCAATCCACCGGTCACCCCGACGGCTTGCACCGCATAAGACGTATTGGTGTCAGCGCCACTCGTATTGGCCGCCCCTGTGACCAGCGGATCATCGCCGTCAATTTGCAAGCCTTGAATCGTCACGTTGTTCGCAGTCACCTTGAACACTGCGTTCTGGAAGGCACTCGTCGCGTCAGAAACGACATGAGCCTCAGCGCTGCGTGTCCCAGCACCACTGACTCCGGTATTCGGTCCTGAAATCGTCACTGACTTCGCGATCGTCAGGTTTTCCTTGTAAGTCCCCGCAGCGACATTCACGGTCCCGCCAGCATCAACGGCGGCAACACCAGCCGTGATGGTATTGAACGCATTGAACCCGATGGCCATCGGGCCGGCGCCAGTGCCGATCCCGTCCGGATCGCTGAACCGTGCGCCGGCTGGATTCGTGTTGTCATCGACAAAGACCGCGGTCTTCGCACCAATCGCATTGACGCTGTTCAGATCCGATGCACCGGTCAACGGACGACTGGTCGCGGTGGCATCCACGGACAGTTCGTTCAATCCGCGCACGCCAGTGAAACCATCCACCGTGTTGTTGATATTCCAGTTGATGATAACCGTGATGGCATCGGTCGTGACATTACGCAGGAAGATTCCATCGGCACCGCCAACTCGCGTCAACACATTGTTGGTGAGCGTGAAACGGTCGCCCGGAGAAGTTCCGCCGCTGGCATCGCGAGCGAAGAAGACGTCATCCACATCGGTGAAGATGTTGCCGTCAACGATCAAGCCGGTCGTCTGCGAGGTCAGCATCAAGCCGCGATCAAAATTGCGGACACCGTTAATTCCGAAGAATTGATTCTGAGTGATCGAGATATCGGAGCTGTTGTCGTCATTCTGGCCGTTCTCACGGACACCCGTGACGATTTCTCCGTTGGCTGTCGCGGCAATCTGGAAAATGTTGCTGTCGATCAGCAGGCCGTCGTATCCGGTGCCGCCAGTCGTGGCATTCTGGAATCCATAGGAACGTCCCGCAGTGCCCAGCGTTCCATCCCCCTGGAAGGTCACGGTATTGCCAGTAATGTGCTGATTCGTACCGCCCCACAGATAGAACGCGATGTTCTGAGAACCTTCGTTGTCACCACCGATCGTGACAATATTGTTCTGAATCTTGGTGCCAGTGAACTGTCCCGGGGCAGCGTCCCAACCCAAGGTGACTGCCGACTCGAAATCGTCAATGTTCAGCTTCTCCACGGTGAGATTCGCATTCACTGCGACCGTCCCGCCGGCGTTATACAGAAACGATTCATAGTTGCCGTCGAGGAGATCACCCTGTCCGATAATGTGTGCCGAAGAATCAGAACTCGTGATGGTCAGGTTGTCGACGCCACCCGGGAGCACGACGCCCCGAATGTCGCCATCCGAACTGGTGTTGAGACTCGCCAGATAGGCGGCACTAGCGTTCGTCGAGTTCCAGTTATAGAGCCCCTTGATGTCGATCGTCTGCCCTGTCGCCGCGGCGCCAATCGCATTCTGCAACCGGGTGAAGTCGTTGTCGGCCGCGCTGGTGTCACTCCCAGGAGTGACCGTGACTGTCGTCGGAAGCTGGACGCCGGGCAGCAAAGGATTGGTATCGGGGCTGTAGATCAGCCAGGGTGCGAACTTGATGCTAGGCGAGTTCGCTATCGGTTGTCCGAGACCACCGGGATTGGCGGCCAGCGTGGGACCTGAAACATCTCCCCACCAGTTGCGGCTGGCGTCGATGGCGTCACTACCAGTACTGAGTGCAGTTAGCCCGACCCCCGTGCCGTTACCAGTGATCGAGTTGTACTCGATCGTACCGCTGATTGCGGCCTTCTGGGTGCCCCCCGGACCAATGAAAATCCCGTTGCCAGCGCCATGATTGGAAATGATATTGTTGGCGATCACAAAACCGGTGACAGCCTGAGAGCCCGCTCCATCACCGATATGAATTCCGAGGCCGGTGCCACCCCCGTCGATTGTATTTCCAGTAATCGACAGGTTCGTAATTGCCGGACCGCTCACGGAATTTGTTCGAATGTCAACCGTTTGAAATCCAGACACGGTAGTAAGTACGTTGTTGGCAATCGAAACGTCACCGCGCTCCACCACGATGATCACCGACGCGAACCGTGATCCGGAGAACGTATTTCCGGTGATCTGGGTGTTGGTACCGATGCCCGGACTCAAGTAGACCCCTTGCCCCTGAATCACACCCTCGGCAGTAAAGGTATTGCCGCTGATTAACAAGTTTGAAGTATCAGGAGCATTGGTCTGGATGCCGGTCGATCTCGGGCTGGTCGGGGCGGCAGTCTTGCTACCTACTTCGATCGTGTTATTGCTGATCGTGATGCCCGTGTTTTGGACGACGAGGCCGCCGCTGATACGGGTTCCCCCCGTGCCGCCGACGCCATTACCATCGAAGACGAAATAGAACCCGTCAATCGTCGTGTTGGCGTCGAGCAGTTTGACGTCACCGTCTGATCCCGATGGCGGCGCCCCGACGTATGCGCCCGGTGCCCAGATCGTCGACAGCGGGGTCCGCGAGGAAAACGACGAATCCCAGCCACCGGTAATCGACAGATTGGTGGTGTTCGCGGAGTCCGCCACCGTCCAGCCGATATCCGCCAACGTGTTGTACGTTCCCGCCGCTACTTGCACGAAATCGTTACCGTCAGAGGCGGCCGCTGCCGAATCGATCGCCTTCTGGACTGTTCTATAGGGATTTGTAGCTGAACCGTCATTGCTGTCGTCACCAGTCAGTGCCACATGGAATGTCGACAGCAGACACCGGTCTTCCAAGTGTTCCATCAGGCCCGAGGCCAGATTTAACTTCCGGGCCCGGCGAACCGGTCGATTCCAGACACCCAGGGTTTTGAACGCTGAAAGCCATGATGTGAGCAGCATATTGTCGTCTCTAGTCTATCAAGGATGTTTGTTTGAAAATTCCCTGCGCGGCAGGGAAAATCCACGCAGAATCAATTGTTTGGTCGAATCACTAGTTGCGTGTCTGGCCGCGGGCCAAACGTCTACGGGGGTGGGAAATCAACCCCCCACGCGCGAATGTCGAAGGGAATTAGAGATCCAATCTCTGGACGTTCCGATACACCTGGTGAAACATCCGGGCTCACGCGCCGTGGCACGCGGCAGCCGTTGAAAATGTTTCGTGATCAGTGCGCTGATATAGAGAATGTCAGATCTCGCAAATGGTTGTCAGCACCGTGAAATGGGCAGACCGTCGCCCACGTCATGCAATGCATTTCAATCCACTCGACGAAGAGACACTAAGGCTCACGCGAACCTTAACAAAACGATTAGTATCAGGTCAGCTCGGTGTGTAAGACCCGAACTGACGACACTCCGTCAAGGTGACTGCAATCGGCCCGATTGCGTCCAAGAAATATTCAAGTTGTCTACGCATCAACAGTTGCTATAGAGTCACAGTCACGCGTCAAAATCCCTCGCAGACAGATTTGCCGCGCCTCCCACCACTCCACCGAGTCATCTCCTACTGCCTGTCGGCGACCCGACAGATTAGTACCGCAGGACCCATTTTCCTGACCCGGCCGAACGATGCGAAAACTCACCAGTCCCCACTCTTTAGAATCTATGGCAAATTGAACAGCCCAGTGTACAACGACGTATTTCTCGCATTTCGCGAAAAAGTTTCCCAGTCGACGCAAGTCGTTTTCCAGGAACAGACGCCGATGTTCAGGTCTCTGCAACCGTTATAGGACGTCACAGAACCGTTCGCAAGCGGTAAAATTTCGACTTTCAAGACAGGAGGGATTTACCTCGGGTGCGTTTTTGCATCACGGCTGCAAGGTGAGAATGACCGTTGCGAGAAATCCCCAAACAGGTCTCCTTCCCGCCTTTCGACCGCCATTCGCCAGTCGCGGGCGGACCGCTTGACTGAGGGGCGGTCGCGTGCCGGAGAGCCTCATATGAGATCCGCGGTTTGCCGCCTCCGGCACCGTCACCGATCAACAGGATGGGCAGCGTGTCACACGCTCGCCAGCAAATTGATTCGGATTAGCTGCGGCTCACCAAGAGATCCACTGCCAAGACGAATCTCTGTGAGTAGTTGCCCCGGTTGATGATTCTCAAGTCGGTCCCAGGCAGATTGAAGTGGTGGTCACTAACACTACTATACGGTGTGCCGGGATGGCTCTTTATGTATTGGCCGCGGCGTGTTGCGGCGGCGAGTTGAAAGGTAGTGTCAGGAGCCAGGTCCGGCGCGGTTTCCACTGCCGAAGAAATAGGCTTCCCGGCCGTTCAAGAAGTCGGAGTCGAAATTTGGCGGGAAGTAATCGCGATAACCCACGATCACCGGCAGCGTGACTTTCAGCCTCAACAAGCCGGCCACCAGCGTCAATGCGCGCTGCAACATCCTTGTGCGGGAGTTCTGCTCAGTGCGCATGTCAGCGGGGCTCCTGGGCAATTCGCCAGCAAGATGGTTTATCCGAGGGATCTGATCGGCTAGACTCTCAGGGATCATTCTGGATTCATTGCACACCTGCTGGAGTACTGCGATGTCTGGCATTTTAACCGCTACTCTGCCGCTCGGCGAACTTTCCCCGATGCCCATCAATTCGGAATGGATCATCGAAGGCCTCCCGATGGCTTCCGGTACCATCCTGCTGCAGTCCGCAGACAAGAAAATGTCCTACGGAGCCTGGGAATGTACAGCCGGCCGATTTCAATGGATTTTCAGTTGGGACGAATTCGTCCACATCCAGGAAGGTGAGGTTATCATCCACGAGGAAGGGAGCCCCACCCATCATCTGCGCCGCGGTGACTTGGCTCATTTTCCGCTGGGGCTGAAGACGGTCTGGCACGTTCCCCACTACGTTCGGAAAGTCTTTACGCTACGGACCCCGGAACCGCTGGGGTAATCAGAAAAGAGCGTGCTGGCTGCATTCGTCACATCGTCCACGGACTATGCTATGATCAACGATCGTTCCTCGATGAGTGTCGTCGGAGGTAGAAATATGTCAGTGACGCGACGTTCGTTTCTCCTGTCTGCGGCGGCCGGCGCCGCAGCGTGGCAATCGTCCCACCGTTGGGTCCGGGCAGCAGAACCCGCGGCAGGCAAAATCAAGTACATCGACATCCACACCCACTTGGGAGCCTTCTATCACGGGCAGGAGCTCACCGCGGAATTGCTCGTCAAATTCATGGATGAGCACGATATCGAAAAGTCGTGTGTGTTGCCCCTTGTGTCACCCGAATCGGCACCCGTTCCACAACCAGTGTCGAATGCACTGGCTGCGTACAAAGCCTATCCGGATCGCATTATTCCGTTCTGTGTCGTTGACCCCCGAGCCGTCACGCCACCGGGGCAACGGACTGGTCATGTCGCGGGTGTGAAGGGCCTAGTCGACATCCTGAAGCGGTATCAGGACGCGGGCTGCCGAGGCTTGGGCGAACACAAGACGGGGCTGTTTTTTGACGCCCCGCAGCAGATGTTTCTCTATGAAGCCTGTGACACGGTCGGACTGCCGATCTTGTTTCATCTGGACGATATTCGGAACCCCGATTCGCCCGGTTTGCCCCGCCTCGAAAACGTTCTCAAAGCATTTCCCAAGCTGCCGCTGATTGGTCACGCCGCCGGATTCTGGGCGTCGATTTGTGGAGACGCCACGTTGGAAGATTTTGGCAGATATCCTCCCGTCCCCAAACCGGTCCTGACGGGTGGAGCGCTCGATCGGCTGATGGCGAAATACCCGAATCTTTACGGGGACCTCTCGGAACCGGGGGGAGAAAAAGCGATTGCTCGCGATCCCGCATTTGGCCGCGAATTCATCATCCGGAATGCCAACCAGCTATTATTCGGCACCGATGTCCTGATGCCCAACCAAAAAATCCCCCAGTTCGAACTGCTCGCCTCGCTGAATTTGCCGGCTGACGTGCAGTACAAGATCTATCGCGGGAACGCGATCAAATTGCTGAAAATGAACGGTAAATAATGCGTTAGGAGATGTTGCCTGACGATCCGCGCACGACGTCGATATTTCTGGTGAGGCCCTGATCCATGACGTTTTCTCCGGGATCTCGATTACTGGCGATCTGCCTCGGTTGTCTGCTGAGCATTGAGGTTTCGACGGCGGTTGCGCAAGACACACATTGGTCATTTCGTCCAATTTTCCGGTCGACGGTTCCCAGTCCAATCAGAGCCACCTGGATCCGCAATCCGGCAGATGCATTCATCCTTTCCCGCCTGGAAAAAGAGAACCTCGCTCCCTCCGCGGAGGCCCCTCGGGCGACGCTAATTCGCCGCGTGACACTCGATCTGATCGGACTTCCACCGACTGCTGCGGAATTCGAGGCGTTTCTGGCGGATGACGGCGCGGATGCCTACGAGCGCCTGGTCGACCGGTTGCTGGCATCGCCCCACTATGGCGAACGTTGGGCCCGGGTCTGGCTTGATCTCTGCCACTATGGCGATACTGACGGGCACCTGACCGATCAGTTGCGGCCGGTTGCCTGGCGTTATCGTGATTGGGTGATGCGGGCCATGAACGCCAATCTGCCGTTCGACGACTTCACCGTGGCGCAGTTGGCTGGTGATCTGTCGGGCGATTCGCCGTACAGAGGTAGCGAACTCGACCCCGTGCTGGGTACCGGTTTCTTGAGGCAGACGCTCAGCAATCGAGAGGGTGGGGCGGATCTCGAAGAGTATCGCGTCGAGCAGATCGTCGATCGGACCTCGCTGGTTGGCATGATCTGGATGGGGCTCACGGTGGGCTGTGCCCGCTGTCACGACCATAAGTACGATCCGCTCAGCCATGAGGACTTTTTTAAGCTCTACGCGTTCTTCGATCGTGCGGACGAAGTCAATATCGATGCCCCGTTGCCGCAGGAACGCGATGGCTATCGACGAGTGCGTCCGGAGTATGAACAGCGGCGGCAGACCTTGATTCGCGAAGCCGGTGATGGATTCAACTCGCTACAAAAACTCTGGGAAGAAAAGCTGCTGCATGCGGCGGCGCATCCCGGGGAAGATCATGTCTGGGACCGTCAATGGGAAGTGCTCGGACTGGTCTGGGGCGGTGGTCTGGGTGAGGGACAGCTGGAGGGCGTTGAAATCGTCAAGCTGCCACGTGACCGCCGGACGGCGCGTCAGCGAGACGACCTGTTCGACTACTTTCTGCAACATAGTGCAGTGACTGATCCGAAGAAGTTTCAAGAACTCAAGCTGAACGAACTGCAGACGAAGCTGGTGGCTCTCAAGAAAGAACTTCCCCAGGCGGCAGCTACACGGGCTCCCGTCATGCAGGCCGCATTGACTCCGCGAAAAACGTTCATTCACGAGCGAGGCGATTTTCGCAGTCCGGGCCCTGATGTCGTCGCCGGCACGCCAGACTGGTTGCCGGTCAAGCTGACTGTCGCTGCGGCGGCTTCTGACGGGATACCCGCGAAGTCCACTGAGCCGACCCGGTTGGATCTCGCGCGGTGGATTGTTTCGCGAGACAATCCCCTTACAGCGCGTGTCGTCGTCAATCGCTACTGGCAGGAATTCTTCGGGCGGGGCATCGTGGCGACGTCGGACAATTTGGGTGTTCGAGGGGCACCACCCTCGCACCCGGAATTGCTCGACTGGCTGGCGGAGGAATTCATCCGCTCAAGCTGGGATGTGAAGTCCATGCACCGGCTGATTGTCACCTCGGCGACCTACCGGCAGTCGTCATTGCCGCGGCCCGAACTCGCCACAGTCGATCCCGGAAATGTGCTCCTGGCACGGCAATCGAGTCTCCGGATTCCCGCTGAAGCCGTTCGTGATTCGGGACTGATCGCCAGCGGATTGCTGACTCGCACGCTGGGTGGCCCCAGCGTCTTCCCGCAGCAGAACGAGCGGGTCACGATGGAAGCGTTCGGCAGCAATTCGTGGCCCACCAGCACGGGGAGCGACAAGTATCGTCGCGGCCTCTACACCTTCATGCAGCGCACGTCACCCTTCGCTCAATCCATCACCTTCGACGCCCCCAGCCCCGCGCGAGCCTGCACCCGTCGCGATCGATCGAATACGCCTTTGCAGGCTCTGACGCTCCTCAATGATCCAGTCTTTTTTGAGATGGCAGGGGCGTTGGCTCAGCGGATTCTGCGTGAGGGCGGGACCGCTGATCGGGAACGACTGAGGTTCGCCGTGCAGGCGGCCCTGGCGCGGCCGGCGACGGATCGCGAACTGAAACTCCTCGAAAAATATCTTGAGCACGAACGCTTATTGATCAACGAAAAACAAGAGAAACCGACCGAGGTCTGGTGCTGGACGAAGCTGTCCAGCGTCGTATTGAATCTGCATGAATTTGTGACGCGTGATTGATTTGTCCAGCCGCTGATCCGTAGGACGGGCACTCCTGCCCGTTTGCATTTGTGGCTCAAACGCGGAGACGGGCAAGAGTGCCCGTCCTACAGCATACGTTTGTCTGCTCACGCAATTAGTGAACTTTGTGATGCACGATGACCGATCCAGGGAGCCAACGATGAATCCTCTCGAACACCTCCAGTCGATCCAGCGGCGGTGCTTTCTGCAGCAGACGGCGTGCGGGCTGGGCTCGGTCGCGCTGGCAAATTTGTTGTCCGGGGCGGTGAGCGCGGCCGATGAGACTCCCTCGCTGGCCCCCAAGCCGCCTCACTTTCCCGCGCGGGCCAAGAATGTCATCTTTCTCTTTATGGCCGGGGCGCCCAGTCAACTTGATCTGTTCGACCCTAAACCTGAAATGCAGCGGTTGCACGGACAGCCGGTGCCGGAATCTTTCTTGAAGGGACTGACCGATTCCCTGATTAAGGGGAGTGCCCGGGTCATGGCGTCCCCCCGCAAGTTTGCCAAGCATGGCCAATGCGGGATGGACTTTTCCGATTACCTGCCGCGTCTCGCCACGTGTGCGGACGATTTGTGTATGCTCCGCACTCTACACACTGACACCGCCAATCACGACCCGGCTCAGCTCTTGATGCAGTGCGGCGTGCCTCGTTTCGGATTGCCTTCGATGGGTTCGTGGGTGACCTATGGCTTGGGGAGCGAATCGCAGGAGCTGCCCGGTTTCATCGTGCTGTTGTCGAACAACGGACCGGGTGACATTGCCGGGACCGCCCTGTGGGATAATGCCTTTCTGCCGACCGTCAATCGCGGGGTGACTTTCCGCAGCGAGGGTGATCCCATCCTGCATCTGGCCAGTCCGCCGGGTTTCACCCGCGACGAACAACGCGAGCGGCTGGCCGTCATCAATGATCTGAATCGAGCTCGCCTGGAAACCCAGCCTGATCCCGAGATCGCATCGCGAATCGCTGCCTACGAACTGGCCTTTCGGATGCAGGTCTCGGCCCCCGACCTGGTCAGTTTGTCGAGCGAGACCAAGGAAACTCTGGAATCCTACGGCATCGGAGACCCCAAGCAGGATACATTTGCCCGGAATTGTCTCCTCGCCCGGCGCATGGTCGAACGGGGCGTGCGTTTTGTGCAACTCTATCACTACACGTGGGACGATCATTCCAATTTGAATGAGAAGCTGAAGGTGAATTGCGACAAGACCGATCGCCCGGCCGCGGCCTTGATTCACGATCTCAAACAGCGCGGATTGCTCGATGATACGCTGGTGATCTGGGGGGGCGAGTTTGGCCGGACTCCGATGAATGAAGTCCGGCGCGGGAACACGCCGGGCAAGGAGGGCCGTGATCATCACGCGGCGGCGTTCACGATGCTCATGGCGGGCGGCGGCATTCGGGGCGGGCAGATCATAGGTGCCACGGATGAGCTGGGCTATTCCCCCACGCAGGACCCGATCCACGTGAACGATCTGCAGGCGACCATCTTGCACGCCCTCGGGCTGGACCACGAGCGTCTGACCTTCCGACATCAAGGCCGAGACCACCGGCTGACAGACGTTGCTGGTGAGGTGATTTCCAAGGTGTTTGCGTAAGAAGTGCTGGCCCACGTTTTGGCAAACGTGGCGACGTCACGCTCGTCGACAACTCTGGTTGTGGTTATCATGGGAACTCCGACGCCGGGGCCTCCTGCCTCGGCCGCACATCCCCAGCTAAGGATGACTACCATGAAGCGCATCGTCTGTCTGTTCGCTGCCCTCGCTCTGTTGTCTGAAGTTCAGGCCCAGGAAGTCAAACGCGACATCCCCTACGCCAAGCCGGCTCTGGAGCGGCAGGTGCTGGATGTCTATTCGCCGAAGGATGCGAAAGGGTTGCCGGTGGTCTTCTGGATTCACGGGGGTGGCTGGCAGGCGGGAGACAAATCTGACGTTCAACTCAAGCCGAAGTTTTTTGTCGACAAGGGCTTCGTGTTTGTTTCCACGAACTATCGGCTGCTGCCCAAGGTGGAGATGGAGACGATCTTTCAAGACATCGCGAAATCGATTCACTGGGTGCACGACCATATTGCAGAATACGGTGGCGATCCTCAGCGGATCATCGTAGGTGGGCATTCCGCGGGGGCTCAATTGGCCGCGCTGATTTGTGTTGACGATCGCTATCTGAAGGCCGAAGGCTTGTCACTGGCGATCATTAAGGGATGTGTTCCGGTCGACGGAGACACCTACGACGTGCCAGCCATCATCGAAGTCGCCGAGACCCGCTGGCGAACCCACGGACTGCCCCCCTCGAAGTTTGGTCATCGCGAAAAGTTCGGTAACAGTCCCGCGAAGCATAAGGACTTTTCGGCGGTGACGCACATTGCCAAGGGCAAGGGGATTTCGCCATTCTTGATCATCCACGTGGCCGGCCATCCCGACACGACGGCACAAGCCGTGCGTCTCGCCAATTCCCTAAAGGAAGCGGGAGTGCCGGCGACGTTGTACAGCGGCAAAGAGACGACGCATAGCAAGATCAACAACGATCTGGGTGTCCCCGAGGATCCGGGAACAAAAGCCTTGGCTGAGTTCGTCGAAAAATCGCTAAAGAAGTGATGGTAGCCTTCACGCGGAGCGATAAAGGCTACTTTAGGGGAACGCCTTCCACCGGCTTGCCGTTGGTGGTGAGCACCTGGATCTCGTGGGCCTTGTGCTTACCGGTGTAGGTCCAGACGAGTTTCTTTTCGGGGGTGACTTCCAGGACCTTGACCGGTCCGGTGGCTCCGTAGCTGGCGATCACCGTGTTGCCATTAGGCAAGCGGTGGGCGCCGCAGGGGTCGGCCAAGGGGTTGTCTTTGAAGTCGTCGTTGGAAATGCTCCAGACGATTTCGCCTTTTTCGGAGAACTCGACCACTTTGTTGGCGTGTGTTAGCGTTACGAGGGTCCGGCCGTTGGGCAGGCGGATCGCGGTGAACGGCCAGGCTTCTGCGGGGCGTCCGCCTAGTTCGGGGCCGTCTGTGATGAAGGCCTGCACGACCTTGCCCTGTGGTGTGTACTCTTTGACTTTGAACGCCAGGAGATGGGGGACGAGATAATTGCCGCTCGCCAGCTTGCGGGCCATCCGCGTCTGCATGTGGGCGTTATCGGTTTCCGGCAGCAGAGGGAATTCCATCAGGATCTCGGCTTTGTCCGAGAGCTCCATGAGCCGCGGCTTGGCACCGAGTTCTGTGACCAGCGTGCGACCGTCTGCCAGGCGTTGCACGGTGCCAATCTCGCGGTTTTCTGCCGACTTGCGGTAGTGGAAGACGATTTTCTTATCGGGTGTGAACTCTTTGATTTCGTCGCCCCAGGCGATCAGCACGTTGCCGCTTGGCAGTACATATCCGTCGCGCGCCGCAGGTCTTCCAGAATCCCAAGACTCTTTGCCATCTTCATCGATGATCCCCGTAAAGGAGGGCCCGGCCACGAAGAAGGAATGGCGAATGGCGGGAGCATCCGTGGGCTCGGCATTGGTTGAGTTGGCCACCGCTAAGAGCAGCAATGCGGATACAACGAACGATCTGGTGAGCGACATGAGATTGGTCCGCAGTTCGTGATCAGTGGTGATGCAAGTCGATCACGGTGCCTGGGGGCGGTCTCGTTCGTGATCGACGATGCAGAAGAAGCCGAATGGTTCTGTGGATTCATTGCGGAGTTGATGCACGTGCATGGGGGGGACGTAGGCCACATCCATCGCCTTCAGTTGCACGATCTCGTCTCCCACTGCCAGCGTACCCTGGCCACGCACGCAAATGACCGCATGCGTGTGGGCATGTTTTTCCAGGCTGCTGAAGCCGCCCGGAGCGATCGCAAAATAGCGTAGATCGAAATCAGTTTGCTCGCCGAATGGGCCGATCAGTTCATGCCGCACGACGTCACGGAAGGGGAGACTCTGGCAGGCCTTATAGGCGGCGATCGGTCGTCCCTCCCACGCGCCGGTGGCGGGGCTATGTGACAGATGCGTGAGGACCACCGGTGAGGCATTAGTACTCGCGGCGGCGGACCGTGGAACTTCGCACGCGGAGGCGAATCCGGTATCTGGTTCAACTAGACGGGTACTGAACTGCGATTCGATCCGCTTCAAGAATTCACGCGTGCTGTTTTTCAGGCTGCCCGAGTGTGACAGCAAGGCTCCACCGATGAGGAAGATCGCGTCCGCTCCATACTGACGAGACATCTGGGGCAAATTATCAATCCGCATGCCGCCGGCAGGGGCAGGCCAGGCCGCTGATAATTGCCCCAATGGCGTCCGCAGGTGGCGCGTGATACTTTGGCAATCGGCCTGACTGAATGAGAAGCGTCCGCCGTAGTTTGGGAAGATCGAGATATCGGCCCCGATCAAGCGGAAGAGTTTGCCCAGCAACAGGCCCGTTTCGATTCCCTGCTTGGGTTCAACGCAATAGCCGCCTGCAAATGTCGGGTGAGCCATGACCAACGTGGAATATCGTTCCGCCAGCGAGCGAATCACATCCAACCCGGCGATGAATGGCGAGACCAAGACGCCTCGAATGCCCAGCGACAACGCATACTTCAGGTAGCGCTCAAGCTGCTCGACCGGCACCATCAAGTTCGGCAGATAGAGAGTGTTGCGACCAGTCTGGGCATTGGCTCGACAAACACCTTCGTGACAGCGGGCGATACGTTCCTGGAAGGCGCCAAAAGTTGCGTCGTGGAGATTGTGGTCGTCCTTCACCAGATCGCCGCCGCCAAGGGCAAACTCGTGCGCTAATGCGGCTAATTCGGGGATGCTTAATCCCACGGGTTTCAAGGCTGTGGCCAACAACGGGCGACCATGCACTCCCAGCAGACGACGCAGGCCTTCGACGCCAAATTGCGGGCCGCGGAAATTCCGCAGCAGTTCCTCCGGGAAATCGACGTCCGAGAGGCTGACATTCTTCTGCAACGAGGTATTCCCGAACAGCAGATTCAGCAGTTGCGGCAATTGCCCGCCGGCAAGCAGATGGTCGTAGCTGATGCGGGCCTCAAACCCGTCTGGCACACCGGGGATGGGCTGAATCGAGTCAATCCGTCCGACCCAGCGGCGAATCCGATCGTCAGCCTCGGCGAGTGCGGGGGGGACCTCGACGGTTTGTTCGTACGCGATATTCTGGCAGACCTGTTCGACCGCATTCGGGGCGCAGCGTATGCGATAAACGGCGGTGATCGGGGTCATTTCGGGAGTGACCGAAGCGGTAGCCTCGGCGGAGTCGGCAGTGTCGGTGGCCAAAGTGGGGTTCACGGCATCCAAACCGGCAGGGTGATAGTTTTCAATCCGCAGTCGGCGACCGTACGCACTTCAGTGAGTCCAGTCAGGCCGCAAATCTCCTGCAGCGTCAGGTTGATATTTTCGAACCGTACGAATTGTCGCAAGTCATCCACAGATAACCTGTTGGGGTAAATCCCTTACACTTCGTGACGGCTCTTTCCTATCTCACTAAGGTACTCATTACCCTTGAGGATGTATAGCCTAACGAGCTTTCGTCGTAGGACTGGTCGTGGAGACCCCACGGATACGGAGCCTACGGCTGCGCGAGGTCATGCTTGGCGAACCAATCCAGCACTCGCTGGAGCACGTCTTCCATGTGGGGCAATTGCTTGATGGGGTGGCCTTCGTCGGGGTAGATGACCATCTCGGTTTCGACGCCACTCTGTTTCAGCGCCCGGTAATACATGATGCCCATCGGCAGCGGACAACGCCGGTCATTGGCTGCGTGCAGGATCAGCGTAGGTGTCTTGACCCTGGAGGCAAACGTGAGCGGACTATGATCGCGCAGGGCTTGAGAGACCTCCCACGGCCGACCGCCGAACTCCCATTCGGTCCAGCTTTGGATGTCGGTCAGGCCCCACATCACGTGCAGGTCGGTCACAGCATTCTGCGGAATGGCGGCCCGAAACTGATTCGTTTGACCAATCAACGAACAGGTGGTGAAGCCGCCATAACTGCTGCCATAAATGAATTGCCGGCGAGCATCCACGACGCCCGTCTGCACCAGGTGTTCGATCCCAGTGAGAATATCTTCCATGTCGCGGCCACCGAGATCAAAGCGATCCCCATTGATGAACTTCTGGCCGTAGCCAGCGCTGCCCCGGAAGTTGGGCTGAAAGACGGCGTAGCCCTTCGCGGCGAGGACCTGCACGGTCATGTCGAAGCCGATCGCGGATCGGCCATGCGGGCCCCCGTGTGGATGCACGACCGTCTTGAACGGCGGCTTGCTGCCCGGCAGTGTTGGTCGCGTCAGGATCCCTTCGATCTCGAGACCGTCACGGCTTTTCCATGTCACCACTTCACCCTGGGCAACGACTCGTTCTTTCAGAAACGGGTCTGCGGGGGGCAGCAGTTTGCGACGCGCGTCTGCCTGCTTCGTGAATTCGGCACTGTGCGCATCGGGCAGGCGCTCGGCGAGGGCCGCGGGACCCTCCCGAAGATTGAGACTCTCGGTGCGGTTCACGGTTTTGTCGGCCACGTTGAAATAGACCTTATCTCCGGACAGCCAGCAGTCTCGCGGCAAGGGAAATGCCGGGGGTAAGTGCGGCGGTTTTTCACCTTCCGGACTGTGCTGATCGAAGACGACATGGGGGACAGCCCCCGTGCTCACCAGATCGTTGACGGTCAGATTGAACACATCCATGTGTGAGCCGCGGCGTGGAATGCTGAGATACAACAATTTCCGTCCGTCCGCGGAAATGCGGGGCGAGATTTCGGGACCGGGGCCAGTCGTCAACTGATGCAAGCTGTTGTCGGCGAGATCGATTCGCCACAGGTCGTAATTCTGGTTGATGCTGTACCGCACCGACTCCCGCTGAGCCGATCGATTGGCGTGGACGATGAGCGACTTCCCATCCGGCGTCCATTGCGGGTCGCCGTACCAGTGCTCATCGTCGGTGACCCGGATGATGCGCGAAGCGGCCACCGCGGTGGGTGGAGTTTGTAGATCGGCAATCCAGACCTGAGCGGGACGGTAACCTTCATAACCCTCACCCTGATCCTCGCGGACAACTCGTACGTTGTTACGGATCTCATTGGGCGTGCGGACATCGCGTCCATCATCGGCTACGAATGCGAGGCGTTTGCCATCCGCTGAGAAACTGACGTTGCCGTAAAATGGATCGCTGAAGACGCGCCCATACCGTTTTTTCGGACCAGCGAGCGGAATGGCTTTGGCACCGGCTGTGGAAATGAGCCACAGGTCCGTGGCCGGATCGCTATAAGGTGGGACCGGAGCGACGGACGTGCCGTCGGGCAACGGTCGCGTGGATTGAAAGACGATCCACTTACCGTCGGGCGAAAGGAGGGGGCTGCGGCCGTCGGGTTCACCCTCTTCGAGGGGCTGTTTTCGGGCTGCGTCTTGATCGATTCTCCACAGGCTGAATCGGACACTGCGCGATGCCCGATCGGACCAGCGACGCATATAGACCACTCCGCCGGCATCCGGCAACACGAGCGGTGTCAGAGGCGAATCCAGTCGATACAGATCGTCGATGCTGATCAATTTGGGTTCGGCGGCCAGCGTCGCCGAGACGAGCAGCAGGCAGACGCTCAGCGTGGCGAAAATTCGGAGTGCAGAGCGACGATGCAGGAATGCCCAGAGATTGAAATCGATAAGCATGACAAGCTGATCCACAGGTTGGTGGTTGCACACAGAGCGAAGGGACCGCGGGACGGTGGATTCTAGACCAGAGTCGATTCTGAGTGCCAGTGGATGTCGCATGAAAGAAGCTCGAAAGGCAAGTCTTAACTTTGCGTTTCGAGCTTCTCGGGTAGAATTTGTGAGCGGGAATGAGCGTGGAAGTTGAACGACCGCACTGACCGCTCAGCGCGCGATCAGTGCGGTCATTCGACGTGGCGGGATGCGTTGGATTCAAGCCGAGTTCGCCGCGTCCACCACGCGTGCCACAGGATTTCTTGCCGAACTGG
The DNA here is from genome assembly GCA_028291605.1 of Planctomycetaceae bacterium. Classification (GTDB taxonomy): domain Bacteria; phylum Planctomycetota; class Planctomycetia; order Planctomycetales; family Planctomycetaceae; genus JAKFVC01. Next base: position 33,966 of record JAQGHS010000334.1, read on the forward strand.
AGGTAATCAAACCTTGTCCGGGACTTCGCTACCAGTTTCCTGAAAAATCGCCTGGGCGGCGTTGAGCTTCGCCTGGAATTCTTCACCAGAATCCGTGACCGCGACGAGGATTTTCCCGCGTTGCAGATCATCGTGATAGAGATCCAAAAAGTCGTTTTCGACTTCCTTGGACAGCATGGCACCCAGGAAGCCGCCCATTGTGCTGCCCCCTGCAATGCCTGCAGCGCCCGCGATGACCAACGGGACTGCGCCACTGGCAATACCCAGGGAAATGGCCGCAATTCCGCCCACCGTCGCTCCGATTGCCGCTCCTGACGCGACTTCGCCGGTACTCGTTGATCCACCTGTATGGTCTCGCCGGTACTCGAGAAAGTGCTCGTTGAATGTCTCGTTGGTACACGCGACGTTGATCTGGTCCTTCGTAAACCCGGCTGCCAGCAGCTTTGTTACGGCATTATCCGCGCTCGTAATATTCGAATAAATGCCCACGCAAAATGTTCGTTGCCAATTGTCTTCGGAACTCATTTTAGCACCCACTTTCGTGAAACTCGCCCCGTGTCCGCGTTGATTTCTCGAGCGGTCGCGGCGCACAATCCTTGTTGCCCCGGAGTGGATTTCCCGCTGGAATGCCATTTCGATTGTATGAAATGCGTCCAGTGGGCCTTCGCGAGGCCAGTATCCGATACACCAGGGATGCAACAATGATGCCGACAACCGAATGTCGCCTCGCGGATGACGATTCTGACAGGATTCGTCGCTCGGCAGGCCGACAAACGGGAGGGCGTAACTCCATATGAGCCAAACTTGATATGGCAAAACGTCCGCGTCAATGGTCGACTGGACGGGGGGATGATATACTCGGATCGTCAGCGTGTTAAACGTCCTAACGTCGTCGCTATACCGTCGTGTTCCGTGTGGCCAGTGTGCTATTCGGTCGGTCGCCGGAGCGTTTTTCCATTGATTTGGTTCGGGTCTGTTGTCAGAACGGGGTGCCATCATGCCGTTGTTTGAAATCGAAACGAACGCACACATCATGATCGGCTGGGCCGATTCGAAAGAAGGGGCCGAGCATATCGCTCAGGAGAACTATCCCGGTGAAGACGTCGTGCGAGTCACGAAACGTCCGCGCGATGTCTGGGTGATCTCGAAGCGACTGCTGGGAATCAAGGACACCGTCAGTCCGTGCGATACGGCTCGTGATTGTCTAGCTCGGGCTCAGGGTGACAAGGTGCATGCCATCCGGCTGTATATGCTGGATACGGGCGTGGATTTGAATGAAGCTCAACGCGTGATTGAAACCAACATGTCGCTGGGCTGGTGATTCGTTCGTCGGTGGGCGGGTCTCTGACCCGTCTGAGCCTCTAATCTTGGACATAGTAGACGATCGGCCGTCGCGAATTTCGCGTAGCGCACGACGTTCGCGCAACTTCGAATCTGTACAACTCCACAGCCAAACCAGCCGGTATGCGCTAGCGTCCGGTTCCTAACGTAGGATAGGCATCCTGGCTGTCATTTTTTCACATGACAGGCAGGATGCCTATCCTACGGTCTTTTCGGTGGATCCACGCATGATTTTGGAAGGGATTGTCACCAGCATTGATTCCGAAGGACTGGTGAACTTCGCCCCGATGGGCCCCTATGTCGAACCGTCATTCGCGACGCTTCGCCTGCGCCCCTATAAGACTTCGCGGACCTACCAAAATCTCAAGCTGCACGGGCAGGGAGTTTTTCACGTCACCGATGATGTGTTACTGTTGGCTCAGGCCGCGATTGGGGCGCTGAATCAGTTGCCCGAGATCATTCCCGCGACGCAGGTCAAAGGGCAGGTGATCAAATCGGCCTGTCGCTGGTATGAGTTTGAAGTCACCGAACTGGATGATTCTCAAGACCGTACCAATATCATCGCGCGTGTGGTCCACATGGGGCGGCTGCGAGATTTCGTGGGCTTCAATCGAGCCAAACACGCGGTCCTGGAAGCGGCCATTCTGGCGACTCGCGTGCATCTGCTGAAGCGAGATTACATCATGCAGGAGTATGACCGGCTGCAGGTCCCGCTGGAGAAGACCGCGGGTGCTGCTGAGCTGGAAGCGTTTGCGTTGCTGCGTGATTTCGTCCAGCGGCGGATGGATGAACTTGATACGTGAGACTGGATGAAGCCCATTACAGATCCGGACTGATGGGAGGGCGAGGCAAACACACCTTTGGTTAAACCGCTCCAATTGCCGGACGTTGAAAAGAGACCATGCCAGAATCCATTTACATCCTGGATACTTTCTCCCTGATTTTTCAGGTGTTTCACGCTATCGGAAGTGAGATGACCAGTCCGCAGGGCCAGCCCACGAATGCGGTGTATGGCTTCACACGGGATCTCAATACGCTGCTCAAAGATCATAAGCCCGACTACTGGCTGGCCGCGATGGATTCGCCGGGTGAGGCCGTGCGCAGTGGCTGGTATCCGGAATACAAAACGAATCGCTCTGAGATGCCCCCTGATCTGCGGCCGCAGATCCCCATGATCCAACAGGTGCTGGAAGCGTTTGGCATCCCCGTCATCCAGCATGACGGCTGGGAGGCTGACGATGTCATGGCCACCGTCACCAAACTGGCAGTGGCCCAGGGACTGGATGTCATTCTGATCTCCAGCGATAAGGACTGCCGGCAGTTGCTGGGGCCGCATGTCAGGATGCTCAATCTGCGGAAGAATACGTACTTCGGTGTCAATGAGTTGAAGTCGGATTGGGGGATTACTCCAGAGCAGGCCATCGACTTTCAATCGCTGGTTGGCGACAGCGTTGATAACGTGCCGGGCGTCCCGTTGGTTGGACCGAAGAAGGCGAGCGCTCTGTTGCTGGAATTCGGCGATCTGGAAGGCGTTCTCGCGAATGCCGACAAAGCTCCCGGGGCCAAGCTGAAAGAGAATCTGAAGGTCTTCGCTGACCAGGCCAGATTGTGCAAGCGGCTAGTGAGACTCTATGACGATCTGCCTCTGGCGGTGGACTGGAATCAGGCGCGTGCCGGACAGTTACAGCACGCTCGGTTGGGCGAGTTGTTTACGGAGTTCGGATTCAAGCGGCTGGCCGATGAGATCAAGGCTCTGCGACCCGCGGCAGACGTTCACCAGCCACTTCCGGCGCAGCAAACTCGGGACTGGAAGATCGTTGATACGCCGGAGAAATTTGCGGCGTTTCTCGAGCAATTTCTGCTGCAGAAGCGATTCTGCCTGGATACGGAAACAACTTCAGTAGATGCCGTGCGTGCCGACATTGTTGGCTGGGCGATCTGCTGGGAAGTCGGCTCGGGGTATTACATTCCCGTGCGTGGTCCGGCGGGCCAGGCAATGCTTGATCCGGCCATGGTTGTCGCGGCGTTCAAGCCTCATCTGGAAGACCCGACGGTCGAAATTTCGAACCAGAATATCAAGTACGACATGCTGGTCCTGCGCCGCGCCGGGATCAACATCGCGACCATCGGCAGTGATCCGATGATCTTCAACTATCTGCTGGACGCCGGGGCCCGCAGTCATGGGCAGGATGAATTGTCCAAGCGGTATCTCGGGCATGAAATGATTCCTATCACGGCCCTGATTGGGACCGGTAAGAATCAGAAGTCGATGACTGAAATTGACATCCATGTGGTTGCGGAATATGCGGTCGAAGACGCAGAGATCGCACTGCAACTGTGCGGCAAGCTGGAACCCATCCTGCGTCACGCCGAGTTATGGGATCTCTACTGGGACCTGGAACGTCCCCTGATTCCCGTGCTGGCTGAAATGGAGCACCGCGGGATCAAGGTGGATGCGGAGCTGCTGCGGACGCACAGCAAGTCGGCGGGCGAGCGGCTGGAATTGATCCAGGCGCAGATCTATGGGCTGGCGGGACGCGAATTCAATATCGACTCACCCATCCAACTGCGCGAGATCCTGTTCACCGAACTGAAGCTGCCCGTCTTCAAGAAAACCAAGACGGGCCCCAGCACCGACCAAGAGGTTCTGGAACAACTCGCGGTCCTGCATCCGCTGCCGAATAAGTTGATGGAGCATCGCAAACTCTCGAAGTTGAAGAGCACCTATCTCGACGCCTTGCCCGAGATGGTGAATCCCGAGACCGGCCGGATTCATGCCTCATTCAATCAAGTCGTCGCGGCGACCGGTCGGTTGAGTTCCAGCGATCCGAATCTGCAAAACATCCCGATTCGTACGGAAGAAGGCCGCCGCGTGCGGTCGGCGTTCATCCCGGGTGAACCGGGCTGGAAGCTGGTGAGTGCCGATTATTCCCAGATCGAGCTCCGCATCCTGGCCCATTACAGCCACGACAAAGCTCTGCAAATGGCGTTTGCCGCGGGGGTCGATATTCATACGGCCGTCGCCGCCGAGATCTATGGTTTTCATATGAATCTGGTGAGTGGCGAAATGCGCCGCGTGGCGAAAGCCGTGAATTTTGGCGTGATTTACGGCCAGAGTCCCTACGGATTGTCGGCCGCGATCGGCATCAGCCAGGATGAAGCGGGGCGGTTTATCGACGACTACTTTACGAAGTACGCGGGGGTCGAAGCCTTTATCGAAAAACTGCTGGAAGAGTGCCGCCAGACCGGCTACGCGACCACCATCAAAGGCCGACGTCGCGCGATCACCGGGATTCGCGAATTGACCGGCCGCCGCCAATTGACGTTGCCCGAACGGACCGCGGTCAACACGGTGATTCAAGGCTCCGCAGCCGACCTAATCAAGCTGGCGATGATCCGCATTCACAATCGCCTGAAGGCCGAAAACCATCCCGGCCGCATGCTGCTTCAGATCCATGACGAACTCGTATTTGAGGTTCCTGAGGCCGAAGTGGCCAGCCTCCAACAACTCGTACGCGAGGAAATGGAACAGGCCATCAAGCTGGATGTGCCGTTGAAGGTAGATGTTTCGGTGGGGGATAACTGGGCTGTGGCGAAGTAGACCACCGAAGCTCGAAACGCCGGCAAAGCAATTTCCTGAAGGGTTTTGAAACACAGAGGCACAGAGGTAACAGAGTTCCTCTCTTAGAGCTGCTAACAAAACGTCCGCCTAATGATGAGTTTGTGAACCACGAATCACACAAATGACACGAATTTGAAACAGAGTTGGATCGTATCGCGAGACAGATCGCTTGTTCCCTGAAATGCAATTTTAAGGATTTAGATTCGTGTCATTTGTGTGATTCGTGGTTCAAAACGATCTCATCGCTCGGCCCATCGACGATGTGCCACGCATTCCAGGTTTTGATAGTCGTCTTATGTTATTGATCTTCGTGACCCTCTGTTCCAAATCCAATCTATTTTGAACAGAAGGTCACGAAGGA
>JAQGHS010000350.1 GCA_028291605.1 Planctomycetaceae bacterium
GGCGACGTCGACTTGCCATCATCGTATTCCGCAAGCCACGCCACCGCGGTGTCCCGGTAACGACTCAGGCCTTTATAGGCCACGAGCGCGGGATGCAGGTGTTTTAAGATTCGATGCATGCGGCGGCCCCATTTGGGAATGGTCACCATTTCCCGCAGGCTCATCAGAAAGCCGCGGATGCTGAACACGATGGCATTGCTGCGCGGCAAGCGCCACAACGCCTGCAGTTCGACTCGCAAATGGGCCAGGTCGCCGACGTTTTCCAGCGTGACGCCGGCACGGTCGGGTCCCCAGACTGGGTACTGCTCGGGAGACGTATCGAATCGGGGATTGATGGTCATCGTCCAGTTCAGACGGCGGACGGGGCTGCCCAGTTGCAGATTCATCAGCAACTTCAGGGCGCGGTCGAAGATACCTAACTCCGGTGCGAGTGGGACCGGGCCATGCCATTCGCGAAAGTTCATTCCCAGGTCAAAATTCAACGACCAGTCGGCCTGGGTGGTGACCATGCCGACATCCAGCCACAGGTTGCCGTTCCGTTGATCGAGCACGCACCAATCCCCTTGTGCCTGGCGGGTGATATATTCTAAAGGCTCTTGAGGCAGCGTCGCAGGATCGCCGAATGTGAATGTCTCATCACGGCCTAAAGGACGATTGATCCAGCGCCAGCGATTTCCGTCACGCTGCAACTCAAAGTGTTCGGGATAATCGCGAGCCAAATTTGTGGTGATGAGTTCCAGTACGTCCCATTGGGCCGGCATCATGTGCGGCAGCGCCAGATAGCGATTTGTGGTCGTGGCCAGGACAAGCTCTCGCTCGCGGCATTCCGCGACGTAGTGTTCATCAATATCGATGGGAAATTCATAAACCGATCCGACGGGCCCCGGCAGGTGCGGTTCGACATTGACCGAATACATAAAGGTATCCTGGTCGAACGGGAACGGGAATCGGCGAATGGCCGTGGGACTGTTTCCGTAGTGAAACGGTGTCCGAAAGGATTCGTCTGGCTTGAATGCCATTGCCATGTAGTACTCCGCCAATTCTCAACCGTTGGGTTGTGTGCCACTGGCGATACCAGTGCTCGCACTCTATTGAGTAACTCGAAAGGCACCGGCATCGCCAGTGGCACCCCGATTCTTAGCTTTGACTCGATACCAAATTCATTCTCCTTCACCAATCCAATACGAGACGTCGGCATTTCGAGCGGGAGACGCAGGGCATGATCTTCGTACCGCTGAGCCGGTCTTCTGCCGTCAGCCAATGGTCGTTGTGCAGCAGTTCGCCATCGAGTTCGACGACGTTCAGCTCACAGCGTCCGCACGCTCCACTGCGGCACAGATAGGGTGCTTCAATACCGGCGGCTTCCAATGCTTCCAACAGGCTTTGTTCCGCGGAGACCTGGACGGTCTTCCCGGATGTTGCCAGATGCACTTCAAACGCCTCGCCGGCCGGCGGGGGAGCAAATTGCTCGACATGCAGATGACTCTCGGGCCATCCGGCCGCTCGGGCGGATGCGAGCGCGTCAGCGATCATCGGCCCGGGACCGCAGACATACAGATGGGTCCCGAGCGGCTGCCGGGCAACGAGCGTCGCAAAGTCGATTCGCTGGCCGGCCGAGGTATCGTACAGGCGGACTCGATCGCCATGCTGCCCTGTTAGCCAGTTGCCAAAGAACGCGTGCTCGTGCCCACGCATGCTGTAGTGCAATTCCCACGAAATGGGACCGGCGGACAGGTCATCGATCATGGCCAGAATCGGTGTGATGCCCACCCCGCCGGCAATCAGAATCTGCTTGCGTGCCAGCTTGGACAGCGGAAACAAATTGATGGGATGCGAGATTTCCAGCCGCGTTCCCACCGTCACGCTCTCATGCATGAACAGCGAACCGCCACGCCCCTGGTCATCTCGGCGGACGGCGATCTCATATGAGTCCAGGTTGCGGGGTGAACTCAGCAACGAATACGGATTGCGAAATGTGCGCTCGCCGCCGCGCATCACCACGGTCACATGGCATCCGCCGGAAAACGGAGGCAATCCGCCCCCGGCGATCTGGCGGAGTGTAAACCGTTTGATCAGCGGCGTCACTTCCTCAATCGCGGTCACGACGACCTCGATGCTGTCCACCGTTTTCATTCATAGACCTCACACAGTTCCGGCAGGCAGCCGGGGGCCTCGGCATCGGCCATCACGCCCATGAAAGCCGCCAGCCGGCGCGAATAGTGATCACGCACCAGCAGGTGACGGCCGCAGCCTCGACAAACCACAATATTGGTCGTGACGTCGTCGCGAGACGTCTGGCAATGCACGCAGTAGACGCGCCGCGCGCTCGAGCCCTGGTGTTCGCGTTGGAGTTCATCGCTCTGCAGGTTGTAGCGAGCGGCCACTTGTTCCGCCACGCCGATAAAGCCCTCCGAACCCGCGACGTATAACCGAATCCCCATGACGGACTTCGCCAAGACCTCATCGAGAAGCTGCAGGGCGTCCACTTGCGTCGGCAGCAATGTCAGTTGACGCCAACCGCAGCCGGACACTTCTTCGCTCAGATCACAGCCCGTGAGCGATTCCCCTGTGTAAATGACGCTGATTTCCGCAGAATCCGGCAGCTCCGGTCGAACCCGCTGAAACGCGAGGCCCCCTTCACCCTGGCCAATGAACAGATGAAAACGGCCGCTGGCATCGAACCTCAACTGCTGATACTGAGGTCGACTTTTGACATTCGTCACGAGCATTGACCTAGCCCTCCCCGAACAGAAGCCTCTTACGTAATTGCATTGTCGAGCGACTTCCGGCCAGGTTCCCGAATGACGCTGGCGGGTTTACGGTGACATTGACTTTAAAAGTTGCTGCGTGTGGATGGCGATCATCAGCTCTTCATTCGTCGGGATCACCCAAGCGGTCACGGCGCTGTTCGAGCGCGAAGTCCGCGGGCCGCGGTGCTCATTGCTTTGTGCATCCAAATCCACCCCCAGCCAACTGGCAGCCCGACAAACTCGGGCTCGGATCAATGGTGCGTGCTCTCCGATGCCGCCAGTAAAAACCAGCGCATCGAGTCCACCAAGTGCCGCGGCCAACGAACCTAATTCGCGCGTGATGCGATAGACAAACAGGTCGATGGCATCCGCCGCATGTGCATCGGTCGCTTGCCGTTCCAGGAGCGTCCGCATGTCGCTCGATATGCCGGAAACACCCAGCAAACCCGACTCGTGCGTCAGCAGCCGTTCTAACGCCTCGACATCCAGGTGATGATGACTGATCAAATACAGCAGCACACCAGGATCAATCGCACCGCACCGCGTCCCCATCATCAAACCATCCAGGGGAGTGAACCCCATGGTGGTGGCCACGCTACAACCGCCACTCAGTGCGCACATGCTCGCCCCGTTCCCCAAGTGTGCGACGACTGTCCGGCCGGCCGCTGCGCGAGGATCCACCACCGTCAGTCGCGACGCAATATACTCGTACGACAGGCCGTGAAAACCGTAATGTTGGATCCCTGATTCGGTCAGTTTGCGGGGAATGGCATACCGCTGAGCGACTGCGGGCATCGCTCGGTGAAACGACGTATCGAAGCAAGCGACTTGAGGCATCGACGGTGCATAGTTCGTAACCGCCCTCATCGCTGCCAGATGGTGTGGCTGATGCAAGGGAGCCAGGGGGACCAGCAGCTCCAATTCGGCGAGTACCGCTGCGTCCAACCGCACCGGCTGAGGAAACTTCATCCCGCCATGCACGACACGATGTCCAGCCGCGACCAACTGCAACTGACCGAGCTTTCCATGCCGGCCCCAGTCGAACAGAAACTCAATGGCTTGCTGATGGCTCAGGTTTGAACCAGCCGGCCAGGCATGTTCATCGATCACCTTCCCGGACGCATCACGGGCTACAAACCGCGGTTTGCTCTGCAATTCTTCCAGTTGGCCGCGCAAGATGAGCTCGGGCGGTTCGCTGTCGCGAAACACAGAAAACTTCAGACTCGATGAGCCGGCATTCAAGACCAGGATGGCGTCGGACATAGTTGTTCACATTATGATATCAGTTACAGATTGTCGCCTGCCGTAGATGTCCTGCCATTAGCAATCGCCCCCTGTTGATCCCATTTCCAGCCCGAGATCTCGGGCATATCGTCTCCATGTTTGGCGATGTACTCCTTATGCTCCAAAATCTTGTCGCGAATCGCCTGTTTGGCGTAGGCCGCACGAGAAGCCAGTTGCGGAACCCGATCGATCACATCATTGACCAGTGAAAAACGGTCCGAATCATTGAGCACCAGCATGTCGAACGGTGTCGTCGTGGTGCCTTCTTCCTTGTAGCCCCGTACGTGCAGGTTCTTGTGTCCGTGGCGGCGATACGTCAGGCGGTGAATCAGCCACGGGTATCCGTGGAAGGCAAAAATGACTGGCTTATCGGTGGTGAAGAGGGCGTCGAACTCCAGATCCGGCAGTCCGTGAGGATGCTCGCTCGGTGGTTGCAGTTTCATCAGATCGACCACATTGATCAGTCGCACCTTCAACTCAGGAACGAGCTTGCTCAGCAATTCGACGGCCGCCAGCGTTTCGAGTGTCGGCACGTCTCCACAACAGGCCATGACAACATCGGGTTCGCTGCCCTTGTCATTCGAGGCCCATTCCCAGATTCCAATACCGGCTGTGCAATGCTTGATGGCTTGATCCATCGTCAACCATTGCGGAGCCGGCTGCTTGCCCGCCACGATCACATTGACGTAATTGCGGCTACGCAAGCAGTGGTCGGTGACGCTCAGCAACGTGTTGGCGTCGGGCGGAAGGTAGACCCGCACGACTGCCGCCTTCTTATTGACGACGTGGTCGAGAAAGCCAGGATCCTGGTGGGAAAACCCATTGTGGTCCTGCCGCCAGACGTGTGAACTCAGCAGGTAATTCAATGACGCGACCGGTCTGCGCCAAGGAATGTGATTGCACACCTTTAACCACTTCGCGTGCTGATTAAACATGGAATCGATAATGTGAATGAATGCCTCATAACACGAGAAAAACCCGTGCCGGCCAGTGAGCAGATAGCCTTCCAGCCATCCCTGGCATTGGTGTTCACTAAGGACCTCCATCACGCGTCCGTCCGGCGACAAATGGTCGTCTTCGGGAAGAATCTCGGCGGTATAACAACGATTCGTGACTTCCAGCACATCTTGCCAGCGGTTGGAGTTGTTCTCGTCTGGACTGAATAGCCGAAAGTTCTTGGCATCCAGATTCAGCTTCATAATGTCGCGCAGGAACGTCCCCATCAGGCGCGTCGATTCGGCATTCACGGCCCCGGGCTTCGTCACTTTGACGGCGTAATCGCGATAGTCGGGCATTCGCAAGTCGCGTAACAGCAGCCCGCCGTTAGTGTGCGGATTGTCGCTCATGCGACGCTGTTTCACTGGCGCCAGTTCGGCGAGTTCGGCGATCAGGCGGCCACTGGCGTCGAACAGCTCTTCCGGACGGTAACTCTTCATCCACTTTTCGAGGATCTCGACATGCCCCGGTTCATCCATGTTGCCCATGGGAACCTGATGCGAACGCCAATAGCCTTCGGCCTTCTTGCCGTCGATCTCGGCTGGGCAGGTCCAGCCTTTGGGACTGCGGAGGACGATCATGGGCCACGCCGGACGGCCCTGAAAGCCCTTGGTGCGCGCCTCAGTCCAGATCCGTTTAATCTCCGCGGTCGCCTGGTCGAGCACCTTGGCCATCTGCTGGTGCATCAACTCGGGTACGTGGCCTTCAACGAAGTACGGCTTGTAGCCATATCCCTCGAACAGCTTTTGTAGCTCAGCCTTGGGGATACGGGCCAGAAAGCACGGATTCGCAATCTTGTAGCCGTTCAGGTGCAGGATCGGCAGCACTGCACCATCACGAACCGGGTTGAGGAATTTATTGGAATGCCAGCCAGTCGCTGCCGGCCCGGTCTCGGCTTCACCATCACCGACGACGCAGGTGACGATCAAATCGGGATTGTCGAACGCGGCCCCGTAAGCATGCGACAAGGAATATCCCAGCTCGCCCCCTTCGTGGATCGATCCCGGTGTTTCCGGTGCGACGTGACTGGGAATGCCCCCTGGAAAGCTGAACTGTTTGAACAGCCGCTGCATTCCCTCTTCGTCCTGCCCGATACTGGGGTAGACCTCGCTGTAAGTGCCCTCGAGGTAGGCGTGGGCGACCAGGGCCGGACCACCATGTCCCGGTCCGATCACATAAATCATGTTCAGATCATCGCGTTTGATGATGCGATTCAAATGAACGTACATAAAATTGAGCCCGGGCGTTGTTCCCCAGTGCCCGACGAGTCGTGGCTTGATATGTTCGCGTTTCAGCGGTTGTTTCAGCAGCGGATTGTCAAATAGGTAGATTTGCCCTACAGCAAGATAATTCGAGGCCCGCCAATAAGCGTCCAACTTCCGCAGTTCGTCAGCGGTCAGCGCTCCCGAGGCTGCGACCTTGTGTGCACTGCTAGGTTGAGACTCTTCGGGAGATGAGCTCATCGGGATTTCCTTGGGTTCGGATTGATATCTATTGACCATAGGCGAGCATCGGGATCCCTCACTGAAGTTTCGCAAGGATGCGGGTCAGAAAGTGGGTTGTGTTCGGGGACGAGTCAGGCACATCACGTCACGTGCGCGGCAGGTATTTGTCGGTCGATGGTTTGGGATCAATGATCGCATCGGCCTCGGGCAGGCCCACCGCTTGGCGTTTTTCCGCGTCCCACACGATCGGTTTCTGCATCCGGAGCGCTAAAACACCCAGCATGCCGACTTCGGTGATGCGGGCTCCGATTTCAAACGGCGAGTACGACTTCGCGTCGCCGGCACAGGCCAGGACCCACTCGAACATGTGTGAATTATTCACCTGGCTCCAACGTGGACGCTCCCCTTTGGCGGCGCGCTTCGGATCCCACTTGAGCACTTCGGTATCGATTCGCGGTTGAGTCTTCGCAATCTTGGCGACCTCGGGTTGATTGGCTCCCTGGAAACCACTGGCCCCCTTCAGTCGAACATTGCAGTCGGTATTCCACAGTCCGACAGACACAGTTCCTTCGCTGCCCACAATCAAACAACCCGTCGAACCGACCGGTCCGCGGGTGATGTTTTCTGGCGGCAGGTGATTGTCTCCAGAGTAGAAGAAAAGTTTTACCGGCCCACGTTTCCCTTTCGCGGCAAATTCAAACGTCACGGCGCAACGCGTCGGAAATGATTCGTGGCCGAGATTATCCCCCGTCGCTTCGATGCGCGTGGGAGCGTCGAGTTCGAGTGCTCGATACGCCAATTGAAAGCTGTGGCAACAGAAGTCGGCCAGCGATCCACCGCCGAAATCGTACCAGCCGCGCCACTTGCCGGGATGATAGATCTCATTGTTGTAGGGGCGAGTCGGCGCTTTCCCCAACCAGAAATTCCAATCCAGTCCCTCGGGAATCGAGTCGCTCTTCGTCGGGCGATCCACCCCATTGGGCCACGCATGTCCGGGATGCCAGACATGGACCTCGGTAATCGGGCCCAGCAGGCCGGATTGAATGACTTCGAAGCTACGCCGAAAGCCCTCGGTTGAGCAGCCCTGATTGCCCGTCTGCGTCGCCAGCTTGGGGTGATCCTGCGCCAGTTTCTCTAATGCTCGACATTCGGCGACGGAATGGGCCAGCGGTTTCTCACAATAGACATGCTTGCC
>JAQGHS010000351.1 GCA_028291605.1 Planctomycetaceae bacterium
CCCCCATTCCTGCGTGGTATTGCTCTTTCGCCGCATGACAATCGTCTGTACGTCACCGAATATCTCACCGCCAATGTGCATGCGTTTGATTTGAGTAGCGGGAAAGAAGTTGACCGCTGGATTGGTAACGCCGCCGACAATATTTCGCGACAGATTGCGATCCATCCCACCCGCCCGAAGGCCTATATTCCTCACATTCGATCGCGCACCCATGTGAACCGCGGCGAAGGCTCAGTCGTCCCGTTTGTGGGCGTCTTGACCACCACAGCTGGTGAAGGCCGCCGCCGAGTCACGATGCCGATGGATGCCTTCACGAGTATCTTCGTTGTCGCCAATCCTTGGGAAACTGCGATTTCACCCGATGCCAAAACGGTCTGCACCGTGTTTGCGGGGACCGATGACATGTATGTCTGCGACGTTGTGAATGACGACTATCGCGAACTGGCCCATCGCCGAACAGTCAAGCTGGGTCACAACCCGCGAGCCGTCAAGTTTACTCCTGATGGATCGCAGTTTTACGTTTACAACACGCTCGATTTCGATGTAGCCGGTTATGACACCAATTCACTGCAGCAGATCGCCAACATCCAAGTCTGCGAGAACCCGCTCGGCGAAGAGAAGTTGCTTGGCAAGATTCTGTTCTATACAGCACTTCAGCCCATGGTGGGCCGACGCTGGATTTCCTGCTCGAGCTGTCATCCTGATGGTGACTCGGACGGTCGCACCTGGCAAAATCCAGAAGGCTTGCGCAACACGACTGCACTTTATGCGATGGCCTGGACCCATCCGTTGCACTGGTCGGCTGATCGTGATGAGTCTCAAGATTTTGAGCACACGATCCGCGGCCAGTTGATGCAAGGGCAGGGCTTGATTCGGGGTATCGTCCACGAGGCTCTCGCTAAACCGAACAGAGGGCTGTCGAAGGCGCTGGATGCTCTCGCGGTCTACTCGAACGCTCACCCCGTACCGATGAGCCCGCATTCCAAGGGTGGCTTGAGCGATTCTGCGAAGCGGGGCAAAGAGCTGTTCTTCTCAGCGGAAACGAAATGTGCGACCTGCCACTCTGGTCCCTATTACAGTGATTCGACCCCCGTGAAGCCGTACAAGCTGCATGATGTGGGAACCGGCTTGTCGGATAAGTCTGAAAAGATGGGTCCGCTATACGACACGCCGACGCTGCTGAGCGTCTATCGGACGGCCCCCTACTTGCATCATGGCGAGGCCAAGACGCTGGAAGACGTACTCCGCAAATGCAATCCGGACGACAAGCACGGTAAGACCAGTCACCTGAGCGACACGCAGGTGGCCGATTTGGTGGAGTTTATGAAAGCTCTGCCGTATGAGGATCCCGAGCCGGCAGGCATTGCTGCGAAGTTGCCGAAGGTCGATCGGTAATTTGCAATGAAAGTCGTTGATCGCTCCGCGATCGAAACGCGGGCGAAGTTTCCGGGTGAAATCCTATTCGATGATCAGTCGCAACGCGCCAGCGTCCAGGTTGACTCGTTTGGAGAAATCCATCGCAAATAACTCTCCACCCGTGGGCTGGCGCCCGGCGACTGAGATTCGTAGGGTGGTTTGTGAGTTGCTACTGCGCCCGCGTTTCGATCGCGGAGCGATCAACGACTTTCATGGCCTCACCCCTCCTTGACACTGTTTCTTCCCAGACGTAGCATCGCGGTATGCCAAATAACGCCTCTAACTATCTGCGCAGCCGCGAGTTGCTATCACGACAGGCGAGTCTCCTGGTCGTCATTGATGTCCAGGAAAAACTCGCGCCGCTGATTTGCGAGACCGAACGTCTGTTGGTGAATTGCTCAAAGCTCGTGCAGTCCGCCCAGCTCTTCGACGTTCCGTTCTTCGCCACCGAGCAATATCCTCAAGGACTGGGACCGACTGTTCCCGCTTTGGCCGAACATTTGCCGGATCGTCCCGCAAAGTTGCGTTTCAGTTGTGCCGAGGTTCTTAACTGGCCCCCGGCAGCTGAACGGACGGATGATCGTTTTCAGGTGGTCTTGTGCGGGATTGAAGCCCACGTGTGCGTCCTGCAGACGGCGTTCGATCTACTGGCGGCCGGTTATCAAGTCTTCTTGGCGGCGGATGCCGTTGGCAGTCGTCGTCAGCTCGACTGGAAGATCGCGTTGGAACGGCTGGCCGCCGCGGGAGCCACCATCGTGACTACGGAGTCCGTCCTGTTCGAATGGTGTGAGACGGCGGAAGCTCCGGAGTTCAAGCAGTTCGTTGCAATTGTCAAACCGAAGAATCTGTGAGTTGCCCGAAGCAACCGTCAGTGCGACGTCCTTCACAGTTTCATTTGGATGAGATTTATCGCCTAAGAATGAAAGATGCTCAGCATGTCGATGCCCGTTCCTCCCGCTCTGGACCCGCCGCGTCGCATTTTGATGGGACCTGGACCCAGTGATACTCATCCTCGAGTGCTAGCGGCCCTGGGAGCTCCCACGGTCGGGCATCTTGATCCGTACTTCCTGCAGGTCATGGACGATAGTCAGAAGATGCTGCGCGAGGTCTTTCGTACCAAGAATGAACTGACGCTGGCGGTCAGCGGAACCGGCAGCAGCGGCATGGAAGCGTGCGTGGTGAATTTGATCGAACCCGGCGATCGCATGGTGGTGTGCGTCAACGGCGTGTTCGGCGGACGTATGGCTGATGTCGCCGAACGAGCCGGTGCCGTCGTAACCAAGATCGAGCGACCTTTCGGCGAGATCATTCCCGCCGATGAAGTTGCGGCCGTGGTAAAGAAGGTGTCGCCAAAGGTCTTCGGTATCATACATGCCGAAACCTCGACCGGTGCCTGGCAACCGCTGCCCGAGATTTCGAAGATTGTGCATGATGCGGGCGCATTAATGTTGGTCGACACCGTCACCTCACTGGGTGGCATCCCGCTGGAAGTCGACGAGTGGGAATTAGACGCTGTCTATAGCGGAACGCAGAAGTGTTTGAGCTGCCCACCAGGACTTTCACCGGTGACCTTCAGCCCGCGGGCCCTGGCGGCGATGGATGCTCGCAAGACGAAGGTGGCGAGCTGGTATCTCGACATGTCGATGGTCCGCAACTACTGGGGCCAGCAGCGTGCCTATCACCACACGGCCCCCATCAACATGAACTATGCCCTGCGCGAAGCGTTGCGGCTGGTGCTTGAAGAGGGACTCGAAAATCGTCACGCGCGACACAAAAAGAATCACTTGGCGTTGAAGGCCGGCATTGAGGCAATGGGACTGAAGTACGCGGTCCCCGCCAGTCATTGCCTGCCGATGCTCAACGCGATTCAGATACCTGACGGAGTCAACGACGCAGCCGTCCGTTCGCAGTTGCTCAACGAGTTCGGCATCGAGATCGGCGGCGGACTCGGCTCGATGAAGGGCAAAGTCTGGCGCATTGGCCTGATGGGCGAAACCAGCAGCCAACGCAACGTTTTGGTTTGCCTGGCAGCGTTGGAAAAATGCCTGTTGGATCAAGGTCAAAAGCCCGCTGCTGGTGCGGGCGTGGCGGGGGCAATTGCCGCCTATCGTTAGGCTTGGTTCCGTAGAATGAGATGAAAAGATTCAATACTTAATTCTCACGCAAAGGCGCCAAGGCGCAAAGAATACTGCGGTAAAACTGCCTTTTTCTTCTTTGCGCCTTGGCGCCTTTGCGTGAGATTAATTCTTTCCTCATAAATTTCCGCTTTGATAGAGCGATTGCTCTGTAATTGGATCCCCCATGTCCGCTGATGCTTCAGGGCAATTTCCATCGGTTCGTTTGAGGCGGCTGCGATCGCATTCGCAACTGCGTGAACTGGTCCGCGAAACGAAGCTCGATGCTGGCGACTTTATCCTGCCGCTGTTTATCAAGCACGGTCAGGGGCAACGTCTCCCCATCGGATCGATGCCCGGGCAATCGCAGATCACCGTCGATTTGTTGAAAGAAGAAATTGCCGAGATTGAAGCACTCGGTATTCCAGCCATCATTTTGTTCGGGATTCCCGAGCATAAAGACGCAGTGGGTAGCGATGCTTATTCCGATACCGGAATCATTCAACAGGCGGTGCGCGAGATCAAACGGCTGGGGTCGAAACTGCTGGTCATGACGGACGTCTGCTTCTGCGAATTCACCGATCATGGTCATTGCGGCATCATCGGTCATCGTCACGGCCAGCCCGATGTGGACAATGACCAAACGCTGGAAATCCTGGTCAAAGAGGCTGTGAGTCATGCTCAGGCGGGGGCCGACTTGATTGCTCCCAGCGGAATGATGGATGGCATGATCCAGGCGTTGCGGCAAGGTCTGGACGCGGCGGGATTCACGCACATTCCCATCATGAGTTACGCGGCCAAGTATTGCTCGGCATTCTATGGACCGTTCCGTGATGCGGCCGAGAGTGCGCCCAAGTTTGGCGACCGACGTACCTATCAGATGGACCCGGCCAATGGGCGAGAAGCTCTGCGGGAAGTGGCTCTCGATCTGGCCGAAGGAGCCGACATTCTGATGGTCAAGCCGGCCCTCAGTTACCTGGATGTCATCTATCGCGTGAAGCAGGCCCATCCCGAGGTGCCGCTGGCTGCTTATAACGTGAGTGGCGAATACGCCATGATCAAAGCGGCCGCCGCGAACGGCTGGATCGATGAGCAACGCGTGGCGCTGGAAGTGCTGACTTCAATCAAACGAGCCGGCGCCGACATGATCCTCACCTACTTCGCCAAGGATGCGGCTCGCTGGCTGCATTTCTAGGCAATGGCAAACTCAATTCTGAATGGCGAATTCCAAGTCGTGATCACCGAGGCTGCCGATGCGATGGAAGCTGATTCCGACTTTGATTTTGGCGTCGTTCGGGGGGATCGTCCTACTCGGCGGGATCGTGATGTTGTCCCTGACCGTCTATATCAACTCCTACTATGGTCCCAGCGTCGTCAACAGCATCCGGTCTGAATTCTTTGACGGAATGGCTTTGACCGTTCGCAACACATCTATGATCGTTTCCCAACTCGTGGTGGGTAGTGTCACGCTTTACACATCCCGGCAATGGTGGCTGGAACGCTATCGGCTCGCGATAATTCTGACCGTAATCGTGTGGATTGGCATGGGGGCGCTGGCCTCTCAGATGGATCCCAGGAAGACCCGCAAAGGGAATCGAAAGAACAAAAAAGAATCCCAACCGGTCGCAGTGAGCGTCCAGCTGGGATCGATTTCGAATTAAACTATCCGATCAACTCGGTTAAGCATTCTCGGCAGCGGCGGCAGCCTTGACTGCGGCTTTCTCAGCCTTATCGGCAGCAGTCTTCTCGGCCTTTGTCATACCGGGGGGCTCGGCGATCGGTTCTTTGATCGGCTGAACGAAGTATTCCTTCTTGTTCTTCTGATGCAGAGCTTCGGCCCGGGCTTCCGCCTGTTCCTTTTCTGCGTAAGGGAAGCGTCCTTCTTCCTTCATGCTGGAGCTGAAGACGCCCCACAACATGCGTTTGCGGACGACCGCCTTGGTCTTGGTCCGCTTGGGACGAGCCGCGGCGGGCTTCTTCTTGGGAGCTCGCTTCTTGCGCTTGGGGGCATCATCCCCAGAGTCGTCGTCATCGACTTCAAGGTCTAGCTCAGCGTCTATGTCCGCATCATCATCTTCGAGTTCGACTTCATCGCTCTCATCTGAATTCTGCGCATCCGCGGCTTCTGCTTGCTTGCGCAAGTCCATGCGATTCTGAGTTTTCCGAGCCATGACGGGACTACGTCTCCTGTTTCACAAGTCTGCCACAATCAGCGGGATGCCACCCGCTCAAAACGTCAACCCGTATGATAAGCGAAACTCCACAAATCAGCAAATGGTCAGCCCCGAAGAAACTCAGTGGACTCAGTGTCTCCGCGGTAACAACCAACGTACTGAAAGGCACCAGGGAGACTGGAAGGTCACGGGGCGAGAGGCCCCATATCGTGAAAAGCAGGCTGCAAAGAAGACAAGATCGGCGTTGAATCAACGTGGATTCGCTCGTCAATCTGAGAAGATGATTGACGTCTGCCGCGCTCTGAGCAGCGGTAAGTCACAGAAAATCAAATCGGGCGGATCTAAGCTTTTCCGCCCTGTTTGATGTTGCCTAAATCGTATAGTTCAGGAGACAGCAAACTCATGAAGTCTGCCAAGTCACAGAGATCCTGAAACTATTGAATGAGCCAGCCGCAATTGAATCTCAGCCTCGTCGGGCAGAGAACGATTACCCTGCAGAAGTCCCTGCCAGCTCGAATTCCAGTTCGCCGGCCTGGTTGGCTTCCATGCGGGCGAAAATCTCTTCTCGGAGAACGGGCACGTGGTTGGGAGCAGAGATCCCCAAGCGGACGCGATTTCCGTTGATTTCGAGAATCTTAACGCGGATGTTACTGCCGATGACGATTTCTTCGTTGGACTTCCGGCTGAGAACTAACATGACATTCCTCCATGAGCTCAAAACTGAATTCTAAAAGGCGCTGTTGCAAGACTCTCCGAGCTTTGCCGCCTGCCGCATCTGGGTCAGAGGTTACGGCATTCGACGCCCTGACACCGGCACTTACCGCAGGTGGCATGCCGGAAATTGAAAAAATTCCAATTCTTCGTTAAAAGCCCGAGAACCGGCAGAAACATCCCAAAGCATCGATACAACAGCACAGTATATGGTCGTCTGATCAAAGACAATTGAGCCGTAACCGTGCGGAATCGAACAGATTAGCGTTAAGGAGTTGTGCCGATCTGACACACAACACGAAAATCAGTTTGATTGATCGAACGGATGAAAAACGACCCCAATAATTACTGAAACTGATCGCCCATCAGCCAACATGACTCCCCGGCGATCAGTTTTATGGAAATGGTCGCTCTTTTTTCAACGTTCTTATCGTTTTTGACTCACGGCGGCCTCAGACTCGCAGCGCGGGCACCTCAGCATGCAGGAACCAGCGATCAAGCAGGACTTGGCGACTGAACCAGCGCGATGTCATCAGCCAACTTGCGGCGTATTGACGTGCAAACTGAGGCAAGCAGCCCGAGATTCCGCCCAAAGCCGAGACCGAGTCTGTAAATCGGCCCCGTAGTTTCTCGCCATAGATGCTGGTCAAATTCGCGACATTCTGGCCGCCAAGTTCTAAAATGGTCGCCGCTGCCAGGAGGCCCGATTCAATGGCCGGCCGGATACCTTCACCGCTGTTGCTATCGGCCAAGCCGGCCGAATCGCCGATCAAGAGGATGCCCGTCGGCGTCGATGGTCGGGGGATGCTGGTGCGCAGCTTGTAAGCATGTCCATGAAACGGCCCCGGGAGGTCTTCCGGAATTTTGCCTTGTGATTGCAACGCGGCGACAAACGCAGCCACGTGCGACGACAAGTGTCCCTCCTGCTCGCGTCCCAACCCGATATTCAACCAGTCCCGTTTGCGAAAGATCCAGCCATAGCCTTTCAAATCAGGGCAAAACAACAGTTCTGGACGGTCGGGCAGGACCGTGCAGCGTTCGCTTTGGGCCGCGGTCATCTCGAATTCGATTTCCTGGGCCACAACGACGGGTAACTCGGCCTGCTGACGTGCCGCCGGCTTGCTCGCGTCAGCCGTTCCGGGAGCCGTATCGCTCGTCGTTGAGTAATGCCGAGCCACCGGGCAAAAATGCCCGCCGGCTCCGATGACGAGCGGACTCCGAATCGACTCATTCACGACCCAGTCGGAACCTTCACCACGAATGGTCCGAAATGGCTCCCCCAGCTTGAGCTTGGCCCCCGAGCGGCGCAACAGATAATTATCGAATTCGAACCGCCGAATCCCATAGCTGACAGTTTCGGCATAGGTCGTTTCGACTTCGCGACCACCAATCATCCCTGTCAGAAATCGCGTAATGGGTTGGATCACAGCCTGCTGCGCATAGTCCGCGACATCGATCTGCAATTCGTCCAGAACGGGGGGCGTGATCCAGCCGGCACAGACCTTATGCCGCGGAAACTGAGCCTTGTCGAGAATGACCACATTCAAACCCGACTGACGCAATTTCCACGCGCAGGACGAACCCGCCGGGCCGCCGCCGATAATCAGGACGTCGCAAGTTTCCATGATTGTTCCCTTGCGGTAAGCACCAGTCACTCCGGACGCAGGCGACACTAACATACGTGTCGGATGCAGGAATAAACGTCAATCGCTACTGCAGCAACTGCAAAATGCTTGCCAATGAAATCCTGGCCCAAATGCAGGAGTTGCAAGTATTTGAAGTCACCGGACTTCAGAACGAAACCGTCACGGATTCCGCAGCACTTACTTCGCAATCGAACCGAAACACGCCGCGCTCTGGGAATCGAAAATCTGCAGAGTCTGGAAAATCAAACCGGCCAGATGCTGATGAGCTGCCGCATTGAGCTGGATCCGACCATCTGCCAGCCGGCCTCGAGTCGCCGTCGGATCGGGCCAATGTTGCAGCCAGTCGGTCCACTGGTCGACGCAGGGGACTTCGTCGCGAACGATCTCCTGCCGCAGAATCTCGACATATTGTCGGAGATCGGATCGATTGCGCGTCGCCGGAACGTAAACTGGATGAGGTAAAATCACCAGCGGAATGGCGCCGGCAGTTCGCACCCGGTCCAGGATGTCCCGCATGATAAGACGAAACGGCTCGCGACCGTCAGTCCCTGCCTTACAATCATTGATTCCCAGGCTGATGACGACGACGTCAGGACGATAGCGAAGGGCTCGTCGCTTGAGAGTTGCCAATAACTGAGGTGCCGAATCGCCGCTGACGCCGGTATTGATGACCACATCGCCGGCCCGCCGGAGTTCACCCCGGATGCGTTCGGCAAACAGCTCAACGCAACTTCGCCGGCCATCCGTGCAACCGGCTCCTTGAACGATATTGTCCCCCGTGAAGAGCCAGGTCACCGAACTTTTACGCCGCAGCAGCGCGAGAATGGCACCGAGCCCCGCCAGGCGGTGACTCTCCTCTGCCGTCGAAATCGTGGAGCTCGCACCAGTGAGCGGCTTAACCTTCTCCACCCGGGTGGAAACTGTGGCGAGAACCGCCTGAGTCGCTTGCTCGACCGCATCCTCGTCCGATATGGCGGCGGGTGAATGTTGCTCAACCCGCTCGGCGCGCGACGCTTCCTTGCCCAGCAGATTGTGGTGAATTAATCGGCGGCGGCGAGATTGTGAATCACGCGAGTTCAAATCCGGCCTCCGAATTCGCTGGCGCGAATAGAAAGTTGAGGGGAGCAAGTAGAAAGTAGAATTCTCGCGTTCTCACCAGGAAATCACCGACCTAGTATGCAGATCGGAGGCCTGCGTGCGGAAGTCCACTTTGAGCATACTACAATCGATGTCAGTTTTGCAGAGCGTGACAAAGAATCTGATTGTAGGTTTTAAGGGATCTCGCGAAAGCAACAGGATTCCGGCGGCACGAACTGCTCCGTGGCCGACGCTGGCAGCGTCGGCCACGGGGGCAAAGACCTTCAAGCATAACGCACTAATTGCTCGCGGTCGCAGTTCCCGCGCTGACGTCGATCTGGAAGGAATTCTCGTTTTCCTCAACATGCAACGGTTTCGACAACCGGTATGTCTGCGGTTCGCGGGGCATCGCGGCCGGTGTTCGGGGAGCTGCCGGTCCGTCGGCGCTCGCCCCTTGAAAACGTTCCGCAACCACGACCAGATGCTCGCCAGGCAATGCCCCAGGCACCTTGGCTTGATACTCGAGAACGAAATTGCCGTCCTGGTCCGTAGTCGCCGACGACGGGCGACCCTTCGCCGGTATGAACTCGACATTCGCATTTGCCAGCGGAGTTCCATTGCGAGTAACCACGCCACTCACGGGATACACCTGAGGGATGCCGTCCCCTCCGCCACAACCAGCACCGGCCAACAGCCCCACAGCGACCACACACCAGACGATTTTCGAACGACATTTCGGCCACATGGCACACCTCAAAACGAGATCCGTGAGTCGATGCCGCCCTCACAAACAGCGGCAAAAATGAGAGTTGGCCCGCTCCCCTAAACTGGCATCGTGAGCGGCACGGCGCTAGGCGCCGGTTCTTCCAACGGCGTTGACGCAAAAACCGGTGGCTAGCGCCAGTCCGCTCACAGACTGGGCCGAAATGTCGTACCACAGGGGCCCGACCACACCTTGCTCACCAACGCCGCTCCATTACGCATCGCGTTTAGTACTCACCCACAACTGCCCCATCGTTCCGAGACGCAATGCGTTCCAGCGTGAGATAATCCATGTTGTTCGACAGAAATCGCACAGCGCCGTCGGCGAATAACAAGTGAGCTCCGCCCGTGTGCAGTGATGTGATTCGCGTGTGACGGTAGTACGGATATTCGTCGCCGTTGTAGCCTTGAGCCGAATTGATCGGAGCGCGAATGATGGTCATGTTCAACCACCAGTCGGT
>JAQGHS010000341.1 GCA_028291605.1 Planctomycetaceae bacterium
ATCCCGCCTGATCCAGATGCAGGAATTACTGGTGCGCGGTCTGGGGCCCGAGCAAATTCAAAAGATTGTGGAAACGAAGACGCTGATCCGGCAATTCACCGTACGCGTGCCCAAGGCCGACGTGGGACCGGATCTCCATTCCAAGGACACCGCCGATCGCGAGGAAGAGGATGCCACGCACCTGCTGCCGGTGTCACTCAAGAAGGAGTCTCCGTCGACTCCGCACCTGAAAGAGCACGAACACCAGGGATCCCTTTATTCCGTCGAGTCGCTCAATGTCAGTCTCGGTAAGCTCGTGCAGCCGGGTGAGGAATTATGCCAGTTGGCGTCTCATACCGTATTGTTGATCGAAGGTCAGGCATTTGAGCGTGAGAGTGCTTTGGTGACGCGGGCGTTGGAGCAGGCGTGGCCGATCTCCGTGATCTTTGAAACGGGTGAAACTCAGACTGTGGTTCGCAACGACCTCAAGATTCTGTATGTGGATAACTCGATCGATGAAGTCCACCGCACCTTGAAATTCTTCGTGCCGCTGGCGAATGAAGTCGTTCGCGATAATCCCGGTGCGAACGGCTTGATGTACCGCACGTGGCGGTTCAAACCGGGGCAAAAGGTACGTTTACTGCTGCCAGTCGAGAATCTGAAAGAACGCATTGTGCTGCCGGCAGACGCCTTGGTGAAGGAAGGCCCAGATGCCTACGTCTTTCGCCAGAACGGCAAATTGATGGAAGAAGTGCCGGTCACCGTTGAGCATCTCGACCCGCGAGAAGTCGTCATCAAGAATGACGGCAGCCTGTTCGAAGGTGACGAGGTCGCGCGGAACCAGGCTTATCAACTGCACCTGGCATTGAAGAAAGCCGAAGGGGGCCCTGCAGATCCTCATGCTGGCCACGATCACTCTCATTAGGACGAATGTCGAGAAACGCGAACGGACGGTCAGGTGAGTCGAGTGCCGTAAGGCCCCGGACGCCTTGTTAGTCCAACGCTTGTTGACCCTCAGAAGAATCCGGGGGCTTACGCCGCCCGGCTCACCTAAAACGATGTAGGTTCACGGCGTTGTTGGCGCCCAATTCAAACCCTCCGTAACTTCGTCTGCCTTCAGTTTTCATTTCCCGGAGCCCCTCCGTTGAACGCTCTGATTCGATTTTCTCTGCATCACCGGCTGTTGATCGTGTGTCTGGCACTGGTGACCCTGGTGCTCGGGTCGATTGTCATGGCTCGCCTGCCGATCGACATCTTTCCCAATATGACTCGTCCCCGCGTGACGGTCATGGTCGAGTGTCACGGTCTGGCCCCCGAGGAAGTCGAAACGCTGGTCACGCTGCCACTCGAAACGGCGTTTAACGGGGCCGCTGGCGTCGCGGCGGTCCGCAGTTCGTCAGGGATCGGGTTGTCAGTCATTAATGTGGAGTTTGGTTGGAATACCGACGTCTATGTGGCCCGGCAGATCGTTAACGAACGCATGGGCACAGTAATGAGTCGCCTGCCTCCGGATGTGAAGCCGGAACTCGCTCCCATCAGCTCATTGATGGGCCAGATCATGTTGATCGGCCTGACCAGCAAGGACAATCTGACCAAACCGATGGACGTGCGGACGATTGCCGACTGGGTGATCCGGCCTCGGTTGTTGACCGTTCCAGGAGTGTCGCAAGTCATCATCATGGGGGGCGGACGCAAGCAATTCCAGGTTCTCGTCAATCCGGAATCACTGTTGGCTTACGAAGTCACCCTGGATGAAGTCGAGACCGCTCTGAAGGAGAGTAACCTCAATTCGACCGGCGGCTACATGCAGCAAGGGGCGATGGAGTTCCTGGTGCGGGGCATCGGTCGAGCGACAACGATCGATGATCTCGGTATGACGGTGGTCAAGGCGACCCCTTCGCGGTCAGTGCTGTTACGGGATGTCTCACGGATTGTGACCGGGATCCAGCAGAAGCGAGGAGACAGTTCGGTCAATGGGCAGCAGTCTGTGGTGATTACGATCGGCAAGCAGCCGACAGCGGATACGCGTTGGCTGACCGAGGAAATCACGCGTTCGCTCGAGGACCTGAAAGCGTCGCTGCCGGACGATATCCAAATCAATACGGAGCTCTACCAGCAGCGTGAGTTCATCGATCGCGGCATCCATAACGTGATTGAAGCGTTGCGTGACGGAGCCATTCTGGTCCTCATCATTCTGTTCCTGTTCTTGCTGAACTTCCGCACGACCTTCATCACTTTGACCGCCATTCCCCTGTCGATTGTGATCACCGGCCTGGTGTTCTGGTTGTTCGGAGTTTCGATTAACGTCATGACCCTCGGCGGTCTGGCAGTCGCGATGGGGGAACTGGTTGACGATGCCATTGTTGATATCGAAAACGTCTTCCGGCGGCTGGCTCAAAACGCCCATGCTGCCGTCCCCGAACCGATGCTTAGGGTGGTCTACAAAGCCAGCCTGGAGGTTCGCAGCTCCATCGTCTATGGCACGATGCTGGTGATCTTGGTCTTTATTCCTCTGTTCGCACTGTCGGGAATTGAAGGCCGCCTGTTTGCTCCGCTCGGGTTGGCTTATATCACTTCAATCCTGGCTTCGCTGCTGGTTTCGCTGACTGTTACACCCGTTCTGGCGAGCCTGTTGCTGTCGGGTTCTAAGGCGGCTCACAGTGAGAAAGACAGCCCCCTGCTCCGCTTTATGAAGTGGTGTGTGACTCCCGTGATTAAGATCAGTATGAACGGCTGGGGACTGACCGTGATACTGGTGGGTGTGTTCGCGTCGATGATCGGTAGTGGTTTTCTGGCCGCCAATTTGGGTAGCGACTTTCTGCCCCCGTTCGATGAAGGCGCGGCTCAGGTCAATGTCGTTCTCCCCCCAGGCGCTTCACTGGAAGCGTCCAACCGAGCCTGCGCCATGGTGGACGCCGCGCTGCGCAAACATTTGCAGACTGAAGCCGAACCGCGCGGAATCGTGCGCAGTTATGTTCGCCGCACGGGACGAGCGGAACTGGACGAACATGCCGAGGGGGTGAATCACACCGAATACATCCTGGGGCTCAATCCGGAAAGTGGACTGCCCCGGCAAGCTGTTCTGGCCCAATTACGAGCGGAACTGGAAGAGATTCCGGGGATCGAATACGAAGTCGAACAACCGCTGGCACATATGATGAGTCACATGCTGTCGGGTGTGAACGCTCAGATTGCAATCAAGTTGTTTGGCGATGATCTAGATGTGTTGCGTAAAAAAGCCCAGGAAATCAAACAGGCGATCTCTGAAATCCCGGGCATGGCCCCCCCCGTCGTAGAGCCACAGCAACTGATTCCTCAACTGCGGATCGAACTCAATCGCGAACAACTGGCGGCCTATGGATTGACACCGGGGCATGTCAACGAGTTCATCGAAACGGCCCTCAACGGCAAGGTGACCTCTACCTTGCTGGAAGGCCAGCGGATGTTCGACATTGTGGTACGCTTCGACAACGATTACCGGACTGACTTCAGCAAGCTGCACCGCCTGTCGCTCGAGCTGCCGCATGGCGGTCGCATTCCCCTGTCCGCAGTTGCCAAGGTCTACGAAGCAGGCGGTCCGAACACCATCAGTCACGAACGAGTCAAACGGCGGATCGCGATTCGTGCGAACGCCACCGACCGCGACTTGGGTAGCGTGGTGGCTGACATCAAGCAGGCGGTCAAAGCCAACGTCAAACTTCCCGAGGGTTACTTCGTGGAATATGGCGGCCAGTTTGAAGCCCAACAGGAAGCGACCCAGTTGATCGGCATGTTGAGTATCGTGTCGTTCTTCGGGGTGTTCCTGGTGCTCTACACCTTATTCCCGTCGGCACGGATTGTCCTGCAGGTCATGTTTGCCTTGCCGATCGCCTATGTGGGCGGCATTCTGGCGCTTTGGATTACAGGACAAACGCTGACTGTGGCCAGCTTGGTGGGGTTCATTTCCCTGGGGGGAATTGCGGCCCGTAATGGGATCTTGCTGGTGTCGCACTATTTGCACTTGATGCGTGAAGAGGGGGAACACTTCTCACACGCGATGGTGCTGCGCGGCAGCCTCGAACGGTTGGCCCCAGTGTTGATGACCGCCTTGACGGCCGGGATCGGGCTGGTACCGCTGGTGTTGGGTGGTCAGCAACCGGGTAAGGAGATTCTATATCCGGTGGCCACTGTAATTCTGGGTGGGTTGATTACCTCCACCGCCTGCGAATACATCGTCCACCCCGGACTGTTCTTTCAGATGAGTGGCAGGGATGCGCAACTGTTGACGACGCATCAGACTGATGTTGGCGAGTAGGATGATCTCTGTAGCCTGACTCTCTGAGTCGGGTCTTCCAGCGGTCTAAGCACCCGACTCAGAGAGTCAGGCTACAAACGAAAACAGCCCGGCAACCTGTTCAGGCTACCGGGCTGTCTCTGCGTGTTCCTTCCAGATTGTGCGGCGAGAATTTCTCGGCATCAATCGGCGACGGCGACTTCTTCTTCCTCGGTTTCGATGGCGGCAACGGGCTCGGGCACATCATCCCAGCTCATCACATGGACTTCGAGTTCCTTGATGACGACTTGCTTCCCGTCATCTTTCACGTTGGCGAACTCAAATCCTGCTTCGCGGAGCAAAGCCAGATGCTCTGATTCGGCTTCCAGAATGCCGTCGTCGGCAATCGCCCGCCACCAGTGCAGGTGTGGCCAATCACGACGCACCGTTTTCAAAGTCGTCATCATCGCCCGGCCTTTGTTACCGGCGGCGAATCCAGCCCGACGAGCAATCAGGGTGAATGTTGAAATCTTGTCCGCTCGCTTGAGTTCCCACAGCAGTTCCGCAACCTCGTCTGCCCGTG
>JAQGHS010000389.1 GCA_028291605.1 Planctomycetaceae bacterium
TCGATCGACGGTTCGTTGTTCATCGCCTTGTGAATGGCTTTGGCCGTCGCCGCGCGGTTGGTTTCGAACAGGATCTTATGATCGATTTCCTGATCGACAACACTCGGATCCAACCAGACCGAAACGATGATTCCCAAGTCATTCGCTTTGCGTTTGGGAATGTCGCCGGCGCGGACTGCGTCCAACACACCGTTCGCGATGGCAGCCTGTACGGTCCCCATCAGAATGTTGGTGTACTTGGTGCTGGTGACCGTGACCTTGCTCACCATCACCGTGGTGGGACGCACTTGAACGTCACAATTCAAAATGGCAAATACGCGGCTGTGTCCCTTGGTTTGATCGCCAATCAGGTTCGCGATGGCATAACCCACGGGTCCATCGAGCTCACCGATGACGACTTCCGGCTCAGCAGCGGACCACGCGGGTTCGGCTTCGACCAGAGCTTCGCCAGTACGCATTACAATTCGCTTCGGAGCCACGCGTTTCTTGCCCATGTCGGCAGTTCCTTCATTGTGGTCAGTGGGGAATGCGACGGTGAAATGACCATCGCGCTATTGGTGTAGCGTTTTTGAGGGGCGCCTGTCGAGTCTGCGGGCAATCGAGCGTTGCCAAGCGATACTAGCCCGAAGAGCAAGCGAGTGCATTTCCAGGCGAGCGTGTCATTCCTCAGGACCCCACCCCGTGCCGGAACGTATTCAACCCCGCCAGATAGCTCAGGAATCGCTCTTCGAATGAGGGAATCTCACGTCCGAGGCGTTTACTGAGCGGTTCGGGATTCGTGTTGGATTGCAACTCGTGCAGATAATCCAACATGATCTGCCGTGTTTCGGGTGAGCTGTGATTCATGAAGTGGACCCAGGCCCACGCCTCGCGATAGTCGGCGCGTTGCATCTGCTCGGTCTTTTCGAGTCGCTCCAGGCGCTCAATATCGGGCCGCCAGCCATTTTGAATTCCCAGCGTCAGCCGATGTGCATAGTCGGGCTGGATACCACCCGGCTTCTCGCCGGCGACCTCAAAGTATTCCGCCAGGCCTTCGTCGAACCACAAGGGCACCGATTGCAGGCAGGCATGCAATAATCCGTGGGTATACTCGTGCCGCAAGTCTTCCTGAATCCGGTCTCCCCAGTAGGTATAGACGGCAAGCTCTTTGGGCGTCGCGATGAAGTACGCGCGACGCGATGGAAGGCCGGGATGGGCCGTCTGAATGTATTGGTGATAGGCCAGTTCATCGCTGAAGAGATAGACGACGACGTCTTCCGTCTTCAGCGGCAACTGCAGGGCCTTCGACACTTGCGTCCGCAGCTTGACAAGATCCTCAATCAGCGGGTGCTTTGAGGGGAGCTTAAAATCACTGAGCACCACCAGTTGATCAGCCCGCAAGGAATGCCGCCCCGGCAGGCCGACGTCCTTCTTACCGGAAAGGTGACATCCAGGGACGGTGAAACTCACGCTCCCCAGCAATGCAACTAAAAACGTACGCCGATCCCAGGCGCGCGGCCGCGGTGTCTCAATTCTGTTTGAGACGACTGGCGAACTCGCGATTGTCTGGTCCGGACTCATGGGCGTTTGTAATCACTCCTTAACGTTGGGAATTGGTTGGGCAGCTGAGGTTACAAAGTCGAGTGTTTGGGTTCTCACCCCGGCAGGGGTGACAGCTATTAGCCCCGGGTTGAGCGTACTCGCGATACCCGGGGTTGGGTTTGAGTGTCGACCTCGACCCTGGAGGGGTCGCAGCAACAATACGGCTGCGACCCCTCCAGGGTCGATCTGGCGAAGTAATCCTGTACCCCGGGTATCGCTTCGCTCAACCCGGGGCTAATAGCTGCCACCCCTGCCGGGGTGAAGACCAACTCATCCCGATCTGTCATAATGACACGACTCCGCGATACGTCACATTGGGTTGCGGGCATCGCCTGCACAGTTTTCATCTGTGGCTAAAAACTGCCTGTGTATTTTGGAGATTCTAAGTACGTTGTTTCGCAATCTTGGCGGCGGAACGTCGCGCCACTCGGCACCACAGGGACTTCCAACCCCGTCGCTGTTCCGGTGTCAAATAGGCAAATAACAGCCGCAAAGCGTCCGTGGTGGTGACACCAGGAATCGCAGCCACACCAGCCCACAGCCGCGCCAGGTTTTGCACACGACGCGGACCCGGCAACCACGGCCAGCGCCAGACGCCGTCCAGGTCGATCAGCCAGACACTCGGGCTCGCAGCTTGCTCGGAGATCAGGATATTCGTGGACTTCAGGTCACGATGATCGAAGCCCCGCCCATGCAGGCGCTGCAATTGCAGTCCCAGTTGCCGCGTGATTTCGCGACGGCGTAGAAGCTCTTCTGTCGACCGGGCCGGGGCACATGAGGTCAACCAACTGTGCAGCGAACTCGTGCCGGGAACCGCTTCCGTCAACAGGTATTCGTGATAGGCACCGCCGCGAGTGACCGTCAGCACGGCCAATGGTTGCGGAGTGCTGACGTTTGCCCGCAACAGGGCGAGACCTTGACGAAATGCATTGTGAGCCCGAAACGAGCCCCAGGTGGTGACGAAGCGCACCCACCAGTCGCGGGTCACGGTTTCCTTGCAGCACCACATTCCCGGAGCCGTATTCGATTCCGATTCGACCAGGGCCACACGATGTCCCGGTTGATCCTTGAGCCACTCTCGAGCTCCCGCCAACAGCAATTCCGGTGCGGAAGCCAGTCGCCGCAGGCAGTCGGCTCCCAGGCGGGCCAATCCCAGGCCGCGAGTCCGCCCATCAAGCACCCGTATCAATTCAGGCACGGGCCGCTCGGTCAGAGCGCTCGGTTGCGGAGCACGGACTTCGGTGATCACGCAAGGCGGCAAAAGTTCGACGCTAT
The DNA here is from genome assembly GCA_028291605.1 of Planctomycetaceae bacterium. Lineage (GTDB taxonomy): Bacteria > Planctomycetota > Planctomycetia > Planctomycetales > Planctomycetaceae > JAKFVC01. Next base: position 2,857 of record JAQGHS010000389.1, read on the forward strand.
GAGCGGGCAACAGACTTCATCCTTGAAGTAGATCCCACGCTCAATCGACAGCGAGAGAGACAATGTGCCCCACCCCATGCCGATCAACGCGGATCTGAATTGGTTCAACAGACGAATCTTCCCAACTTTCCCCATTTGCCGCAAGACCGGAACGTCACGTCGAAACAGGGCACAAATCCTTACTCACGAATCCCTTACGCCGCGAACTAGACTCCGAAGTCACTCCGCTTCCTATGTAATTCCAAGTAGGAAATGAAAAGATCCGCCCACATTGCTGCGGCGGATCTCAGAAGTGCTCTTACTGCGATGCCCGATGAAGCTATTTATGGCTTCAGGTCCCACTTAATCGCGGGCATGCCTTTGACGACGTCGACTTCCAGGCCAGATGTGTTCACGTCTCCATACTTGGCTGGAATGAGGCTTTTGACTGGTTTGACTGCACCGGTTGGTGGCGGGGCGGCTGCGGCACCTTCCGGCGGCAACTCTTTCGATTCAATTCTCACCTTATATTTCCCCGCGATGACACCTGGCGCTGACACTGTCGTCAACATTTTGAAGCTGCCATTTGTTATCTTGCTGGATGCGGCTTGTCCCGTTGGGTCAACCGGGGTGAATGACACGCTACCTTGGGGCACCGGTTTCCCGTCGAAAGAAACGGTACCGCTAACCGGAACGAGATTATTGAACGGTTTGACGTCATCGCCGCCACAACCCGCTAGAACGAGTAAACCAAGGATGATTGTCTTGCCGAACGGCCCTATCGAAAAATGCAT
>JAQGHS010000398.1 GCA_028291605.1 Planctomycetaceae bacterium
CTCTATGGTCGTGATCATCGTTATTCAGTGGTTGTATTTTGCATTGCAGGAGAGTTCCGACGCGGGTGCAACTTTGGGCAAACGTGCTCTGGGTTTGAGAGTTACGACTTTGTCTGGGGAGAAGATCTCGTTCGGTCAGGCCAGTGGACGTTTCTTCGGAAAAATTCTGTCGTTCCTATCGATCGGCATCGGTTACTTCATCCAACCCTTTACGGAGCGACGTCAGACTCTGCATGACATGATGACGAGTACCGTAGTCGTGAAGGTCTCGAAATAGGACTCGACCGCATCCCGTTGTCGGTCGTCAGGGGGCCGCGGTCCCGACACATTTGACGATCGCGTTGATTCTCATGCCTCGCTATTCTGAAGACGATTACAATCCGTTTGCGGCCCCGGTATCGGACCTGGCACCGGAGACGTTTCGAGATCCCTTGCTGGATGCCCCGGGGAAGTTGGTATATGCGGGTTTCCTGGATCGTCTCGTGGCTGCTTTCCTGGACATGATGATTACTCAAGGTGCCTGTGGCATTTTCACGATAATGGCACTCATCGTGATCGGAGTGGCCGATAGTAAGGACGACACTTCAATACTGTTCGCAGTCTGGTTCTTTTTCTTGATTTGCCCGTTGGTGTTCCTCTGGTTGTATAACGCTCTGCAAGAAAGTTCCGAGGCGCGAGCGACCGTCGGCAAGCGTCTGATGCGTTTACGCGTGGTCGATCTGTCGGGTGAAAGGCTGTCGTTTGCTCAAGCGAGCGGGCGGTTTTTTGCCAAATTTCCTTCGGCGTTGCTGCTGATCGGCTACCTGATCCAGCCGTTTACCGAACGCAAACAAGCGTTGCATGACATCCTGGCCAGCACCGTCGTTATCCACCGCTGAATCGCTCCCTCTATGAGTCATGTTGTCGATCTCGACATTGCAGTGGATACGACCCTGCTGGTGATCACGCCGGAGCATGTCCGGTTTGATTTTCAGTTGGCTGGTCCGTTTCATCGTCTGGCGGCTTACTTCCTGGACGTGATCTGCATTGCAGCGATTGGCTTCGCGGTCGCCATTATTGCTGGGTTTCTTGGTTCGTCAGGCATCGGGGTGATGTTGTTTGTGTGGTTCGTGCTGTTCTGGGGCTACGGAGGGCTGTTTGAGACCCTGTGGAACGGTCAGACTCCCGGGAAGCGGGCCTTCGGACTGCGGGTCGTCTCGCTGGGAGGATTGACGATCAATGCTCAGCAGGCGGTACTGCGGAATATCTTGCGCGGGGTCGATGTGTTTCCCCCGTTCTTCCCGGGCCTGGTCGCGATGCTGTGTTCGCGAGAATTCCAGCGACTGGGAGATATGGCGGCCGGCACGATGGTGATTATCGAAGGTCGTTTGCGCGGACCAGATGTGACCTGGGGGCGCAAGTCTCGGGATGATCTGGATGCGTTGATCCCTCCCAACTTTCGCCCTGATCATCAGCTCATTGATGTGCTCGGCAGCTATGTGGGTCGGCGTCTCGATTTTTCTCCCTTGCGCCGGCAGGATCTATCAGGCCTGCTGGCTAAACATTTTATCCGGGCGTGGAGCCTGCCTCGGGATACCGATACCGATCGGTTACTATGCGCGATGTATCGGCGGGCGGTCATCTCCCAGCAGGAGCAAGATGAAGAAACGGAAGCGACCGACAACCAGTGGAGGTTTCTCAATCCATGAAACTGGCCCTCTTGATTGAACAGCGGGCCAGCGATTGGAAGGCCCTCGAAGACGACTTGGATTGGGTTGTTACCCAACGCGGGAAACGCCTGGATCCGCAGCGTTTGTCCGAGTTTGCTCGTCGTTATCGAGCCGTATGTAGTGACCTCGCGCAGGCCACAGCGCGCCGCTATCCACCTGGCACGATCCGTTATTTGCATCAATTGGTCGCGGCGGCCCATGCGCAACTTTATCGTGGCGAAACGTTCCGTTTTCGGGATTGGGGTCAGACGCTGTTTGTGGCCGTTCCCCGGCGGATCCTGCGCGATCCTTGTACCTGGATTGCGATGGGTTTGTTCTGGGGTTTGTTTTTGGGGGCGATGGCGCGGGCCTGGCTGGATCCCGAATTTGCCGCGCAAGTCGTAGGGCCGGGCGTTCTGGCCAACATGGAAGAGATGTATGCGGAGCCGCTGTCGGAACGTGCCCCCGACGATCACTCACGCGACGCGATGGCGGGATTCTACGTCTTCAATAATGCTGGTATTGGCCTGCGCTGTTTTGCAAGCGGGTTGTTGCTGGGTGTCGGTAGTCTGTGTGTGATGGCGTTTAACGCGATTATGCTCGGAGCGATATTTGGTCACATGCTGCTGTCGGACAAGAGCGCCAATTTTTCCGAGTTCGTCACGGCGCATGGACCATTTGAATTGACGGCCGTCGTCCTCTCCACGGCCGCCGGGCTGCGATTGGGCTGGTCGATGATTGATACGCATGGCCTCAGCCGCGGGGCCGCGTTTCGGCAGACGGCCCCGCGGGCGCTGGAGATCGCGCTGGCCGCCACGGTGTTGTTTGTGCTGGCCGCGATGATTGAGGGCTACATTTCTCCCAGTGCCTTGCCGTACTGGTTCAAGGCGGGAGTCGCGGTGATCAGCACCCTGCTGCTACTGGGATATATCTTCGTGCTCGGCTGGCGCTCTCCTGGGGAACGCGAATTGGCCGGACTTGAAGTAGAGGGGGCCGACCATGAGACTTGATCGCGCCCGCTTCGTGATCCGCCCGCGTGGGATTCTGGAATCGCTGGATCTGGCGTTTCTTTTTTGCGGACGGCATTGGTGGGGACTATTGGTGGCTGCGGCCTGCGGCATTGGGCCCGCAATGGTGGTGAACAGATTCTTGAGTACTGACGAGGAATCGCGAGTCTTCGTTCTGTTTGTATTGATGATCATGGAAGCCCCCTGGGTCATGGCCGGGATTACGCTCTATCTGGGGCAGATTGCGTTTACTGATCGCTTTTCATGGCGGCTGGCGTGGCGGATGTTCTGGCGGAGCTGGCTACAATTGTTCGTCTTTCAAACGATCATTCGCGGACTGTGCGTGACGATATGTGTCACGGCGCCGGTGGGGTATGTGGCTCTGTATTACATGAATCAAATCATCCTGCTGGAGCAGACACCTGTGGGGAGAACGTGGGGTCGCCGGACCGCCTTGAATACGCGCAACCTGGGCCAGATCATTCAAATGATCTGCATCGAGCTGCTGGTCTTCAGCCTCGGCGTGTTTGTGGCGAGTGGCATACTGCGAACGCTGTCGGCGCTGTGGCGTGATCGATTTTCGTGGACCGAGCAGCTGCTGATGATGGTCGATAGTCACGAGAGTTGGATGTTGGCCCTGGAAGGTTGGGAAACGCAACTGGCCTGCTGGCTGTCACTGGCCTTCATCACTGTCTGGCGCTATACCACCTACCTCGATTGTCGCGTGCGGCGCGAGGGGTGGGATGTGGAATTGCGGATGCGGTCGCAGGCGTTGGTCTACCAGTCGTGGGAGGTGGGCTAAAACGATGTAACATAACGTCTCTTCATAACGGAGGAGAGGAGCGCAGCGACAGTCGCTCCCCTCGCCCTGGTACTCCGGGGAGAGGGGTCGGGGGTGAGGGGCACGGGAAACCATCGATTTACTTTCTGCAGTTCTGATTCAAAATCATTCACTTTGTCGGGGAAAATGACACAAGCACCTCGTTTGACAATGCCACCCGCAAGGCCCCTCACCCCCAGCCCCTCTCCCCGGCGTACCAGGGCGAGGGGAGTGATTGTCGCTGCGCTCCTTTATCTAGGAATACATCAGGTTCGAGTGCTATCACTAGCGTGTGGGTTCGTCTTAATCGCGTGTTTGGTTGGTGCCGAACCGACTCCGGGAACTGGGACCTTGCCAGAGGATGTGGCGCGCGAGTCCCTGGCGAAGCGGAACTTTCCCTGGTTTGATGCCGAGAAGCAGGCCTTTCGTCCTCTCGTACCACCGACGGATGATCGCCACAACGTCCAGGCGGACCGCTTGTCACGGGACCGGGGCGACGATCATCCCATGTCAGACTCGGCAACGGGCTTGTCGCTGATTGCCCGCGTCTGCCTGTATGGCGTCATGGCCGCGGTCGTATGCTGGCTGGGGTATCTGTTCTATTTGTCGTTGGATTTTTCGGCATCTAAGGTCGATGAGGTGAAGCCGGCCGAGGCCAAATTGGATCCAGCGAAATTGGAGGCTCTGCCGGCAGGGGTGCGCAACGTCACGGATTTTCTGGCAGAGTCGCGGCGTCTCGCCCAGGAATCGGATTTCAATGCCGCCATGGTGTTTTATTTCAGTTGGCAGTTGGTAACGCTGAATCAGGAAGGGGTGCTGGAACTCGAAGTTAGCAAAATCAACCGGCAGTATTTGTATGAAACGAGTCGCAATCGTCCAGAGCTGAGTCAACTCTTTTATCGGTCAGCGCGGTTGTTCGAGGATGCGTTTTACGGCAGCGTCCGCATTACGCGCGAGGCATTTCTCGAAGTGTGGGAGTCGCGCGAGGAATTTCGTAGCCGTACGCGGCCCGCAGGGAGGCGCCGATGAAACGACCTGCGAGAATTCTGCTGGTACTGTGTGCGTGCTTGTGCCTGACAGGTTGCGGAGGCGAGGCCACGCTCGAAACGAGTTACGGTTCGGTGCGGCGCCCCAGCGTGAATGGCATTGGCGTCTTCGTCGACATGCTGAAGGCCACAGGGCATCGTGTCGATGTCTTGCCGGCGATCACGCCCCACATCCATCGCTACTCGCGGGTGATCATCTTCCACGACAAATTTGGAGCGGTGCCGAAAGAGACGGAAGAGTTTCTCACTGCAGCCGCCACGTCCAAGCAAGTGATTATCATCGCGCTGCGGGATTGCGATTGGGCGATCGACTATTGGGATCGGATCGCCGAGCAAATTGAGAAGAGGGAGCCAGCCCAGGCTGCGGCCGCACGTAAGGCAAGTGGTCTGGCCCGCATTCGCTTGTTGGCTTCCACGTCCACTCCGGTACCGACGGTTGCCGATGGACTCTATGGATTAGAGATTG
>JAQGHS010000411.1 GCA_028291605.1 Planctomycetaceae bacterium
TCTGGGTGACACGTCATTCGGCCATCAGTCGTAACGCGATAGCGTCCAGTTCAGATTTCACGAACCGGCCCGCAACGTCCATGATGCCGAACCGTCGAAGGACGCATTTTATTCGTGCTCTTACGTCACGAAAGACCTTGCCAGGGCTGAGGCGTTTGGGAGAAATAGTCGGTCAGATTCACGCCGACATCTGGACGCTATCGCGTTACGACTGATTATCAGAAGGCATGTCGTGCGTCCGCTGCGCCCGCGTTTCGATCGCGGAGCGATCAACGACTATCTTTGTCCGGCTCTGCCGGAAGTCTACAACCACACCACGCGTCACAACCGTCAGCGTCACCCGCGCACATCCCGCTCGACGTGTCTCATCGACAGGGCCGTTAGCCGCGTTAGAGTCGCTTTCCGCCGCCAAAACCAGGTATGATTTTCTGTCTTCCCAAGTCGGCCGGGGGTGGCCTCGCTTACGTTGACGTCTCCGCTACGCTACTCTATAGCGTCCGCTGCAGCATTCAAGCGCCAGTCAGATCGTTCTGATCAACAAGTCACATCATCCAATTCCCGGAGTTTTGGGAGCTGTTTTGTTGGTATTATCAGCGTTTCGTGGTGGGTATAGAGAAAAATCACACATAGAAATTCGGACAGCCGCACGATGAGTCCAGACTGGAACGTATTCTCAGAACTGATCGCTCCCTGTCAGCGCATCGTCATTACCAGCCACGTCCGTCCCGATGCCGACGCGATTGGTTCCGAGATCGGCCTGTGCGGTTTTCTGGAGCAGATCGGTAAGACGGTCCGCATCGTCAATCCCTCTGCCACGCCCAAGAAGCTCGCGTTCCTCGACCCCACCAGTCGCATTCAGCACTACTCGGCTAGCAGTGACGAGGCGATGATTCTGGATAACGATGCCCACATCATCGTGGACACCAGCGCCTGGGGACAGCTCGCGGATGTCGGCAAGACCTTCAAAAAATCCACCGCCGTGAAGATTGTCATCGACCACCACGTCAGCTCCGACGAGATGGGTGCGACCGTCTTCAAGGACGTGAAGGCCGAAGCCAGCGGCACCCTGATCTATCGCCTGGGCCAGGTCTTGGGATCCAAGCTCGATGTCGACATTGCCACCGCCCTGTTCGCGGCCATTGCCACCGATACCGGCTGGTTCCGGTTCTCTTCGACGACCAGCGAGACCTATCAGATCGCCAGTGCCTTGATGGCCGCCGGTGTGCGCCCGGCCTTGCTCCATGAACAGCTCTATCAAAACTACAGCCTGGGCCGATTGAAGTTGATATCGCGACTGCTGAGCCGGGTGGAGATTGAATGTGACGGGCACCTCGCCCATACCTACGTGCTGGTCAGCGACTACGGCGAAACCGTGTCCGAACCCGCCGACACGGAAGATCTCGTCAATGAGTGCCTGGGGATCAAGGGCGTGCAAGGCGCGGTGATCTTCGTCGAACAAGCCAACCACACAATCAAAGCCAGCTTCCGCAGCCGTTCGGCTCTCGACGTCGCCGCCGTCGCCGAGCAATTCAAAGGCGGCGGCCACAAACAAGCCGCCGGAGCCGTGTTACCAGGCCCCATCGCCGAAGCCCGTAGAATCGTGACTGATGCCTTGAGCAAGGCCATCCGCGACTTAGAGCCGGCGTAGCCGACTCCTGTAGCCTGACTCTCCGAGTCGGGTCTTCTGCGTCGTGGGATAGGCTTCCAGCCTGTCAATCGCGAAGCGACAAAACGGTAAATCAAAAGCCTGCGTAAATCAAAGTGGCAATCACAAGATGAATGGACTTCGGGTTTGTCACCTGAGGTGACAAAAGACAGGCAGGATGCCTATCCCACGACGAAATCGCCCGACTCTGGAGAGTCAGGCTACGACACTACGAAGTCGGGAACGGATTCCGCTCCTTAAACCCAGCCTGATGCCAATACGGATAGATCTTTGTCGTGGCACTCGCCGCATCCAGCTTGGCGACTTGCTCGACCGTCAGGTTCCAGCCCACGGCTCCCAAGTTCTGCCGCAGTTGTTCTTCATTGCGAGCTCCCACGATGACGGTCGCCACGGTAGGCCGCTGCAGTAGCCAGTTCAACGCGATCTGCGGGATCGTCTTGCCGGTCTCCTTGGCGACTGCGTCCAGGGCATCCACGATTTGATACAGACGCTCGTCTTCGATCGGCGGCCCGGCGTCGGTCACGACCTTACTCTGCAGCCGGCTGTCTGCGGGCAGCGGTTGACCACGACGAATCTTGCCCGTCAATCGGCCCCATCCCAGGGGACTCCAGACCACCGCCCCCACCTTCTGGTCGAGACCCAGTGGCATCAATTCCCACTCATAATCGCGACCGGCCAACGAGTAATACACCTGGTGAGCCACATAGCGACTGAAGCCATAGCGTTCCGACACCGACAACGCCTTCATCAAATGCCAGCCCGAAAAGTTCGAACAGCCGATGTAGCGAATCTTCCCCGCCCGGATCAAATTCTCGAGCGTACTGAGGACCTCTTCTGCCGGCGTCACGGCATCAAAACCATGCAACTGATACAGGTCGATATAGTCGGTCCCCAGGCGGCGCAGACTCGACTCGACCGATTTGATGAGATGATGCCGGGACGATCCGACATCATTCGCGGCCGGACCAAATCGGAAGGTCCCCTTCGTCGAAATCAGCACAGCATCGCGCCGCCCCTTGATGGCCTGCCCAAGGATTTCCTCGGCCATCCCCTTGGAATAAATGTCCGCCGAGTCAAACATCGTGAGACCGGCTTCCAGGCAGATATCCACCAGCCGCGAGGCCTCGGCGACATCGGTCGCGCCCCAGGCTTTAAAGAACTCACCGCCACCGCCGAACGTCCCGGTCCCCAAGCTCAGCACCGGAACTTTGAAACCGGAACCACCAAGTTGTCGATATTCCATCGAATCCTGCTCCCCAAACAAATCCTAGAGTTCCCCGGCCCGCAGTGGCGCAATTATACAAGCCCGAAACGCCAGCGAGTGCATTCCTCTCGATTTTAGAGAAGATGCACTCGCTGGTATTTCGGGCTCAGTACGGCCGCATTAAACATTGATCAGGTGAGCCGGTGAGCCGGTCTCGTGAGCGGCACGGCGCTAGCCGCCGGTTCATCCAGGGACATCGACACACAGAACCGGTGGCTAGCGCCATTCCGCTCACCTGAGTCAATGTTGGTGTGAGTCTGGCGATCACTTGGTGTTACGAGCACTCGCGGTCCTGACTGACGGCGTCACAGCCCCGGGCGTCGAATTCGACTTGGGTGCGGCAGCCGGGCGTTCCTGGGACTGCTTCGTCGCTTGCTCCACCAGCTTCTGGGCCGTTTCCAACTCAGACGTCGAGAAGATCGGCACCTGCGAGGTGTAGACTCCCGGGAGCGTATACTTCTTGATGTTGGCCAGATCATTCCAGCTCAGCTTGTCGGTCAGATGCCAAGTTGCCGCCTGGGCCACAGTTCGATCCAGGCCACCCCGACCGAAGATCCGCACGGTTTCCTGCAAGACGGCGTTCGAGGAATAATTCTCCAGCGGAACCACCTTGTAGGTCATCCGCGGCGAGGGATCTGGCTTGCCGTAATTGAGGCACACCGATCGAAACGGCACCTGTGCCACGCGTTCGGCCGGGATCGAGAAGATTCCGACACCCGGGATGCCGTTCGGGACGGCGTTACCGTTATTGCTGCCGACCGCTCCATTGTTGTTGTTCTGCTGGCCGAATCCGCTTCCCAGGCTTTGAGCTCCACCCGATTGGCCACTGCCACCTCCCGCACTGGACAGTCCGTTGGCATTGCCATTCGCGCCACCCGGCTGATTGTTGCCGAAGAACCCTTGCTTCAGCACCTGGACCATCGCGACAGCTTCGGGCAGATTCACGGTGAGCGGCTTGCCCGAGAGATTCTCGATGTAGACGTTGCCACCTTCGGAGTCATGGGCCACGACGCGTAGGGTCACGGCCCCCGCATCCAGCGCGGCGAACAGATCCATTTTTTCAGCGGCGGGATCGTACTTCAGAATACGCATCGGCGATTTGCCTGCACCCACCAGTTGGGTACCGCAAACCACAGCCAGGCACGCGACCAACAGGCCAGCACGACGTGCCGCTGCCCCTCTCACAATTTGCGAGATCATCTGTCCGCTCTCTTTCTGCCTTTTCAAGCCCAGTGGAATATCCGCTGGCAGTCAGACCACGGGACGATCAGGTTGGATGGGAATATCGGGTCTCGCGTGGTGAACGAGACGAAATGACAGGCCGCAACCCGACTATCCAGAGTCGGGGCGACCGCTTATCCCCAGTAAACGCGATTTCATGCCAGTGCGAGACAAGAAAAACCGGATAATCAGCATTACGCGAAAAAGTTTCTTCGCGGTAGCAAGACTCTTCTTAGGCGAGCGTTGGGCGTAAGCCCAATGGTTTGTAGCGAGTTACAAGCGTCCCTAGACCGCTACCTAAACCTGGAACCAGGCGAGCCGGGCGGCGTAAGCCCCCGGATTCTTAGTACGCGGCCGACGCTGCTGGCGTTGGTCAAATTTGGCGCTCCAAAGTCGAACTTAGAGGATCAACGACCCATATTCGTGACGACGAATTCGCCCGACACGGGAGAGCCAGGCTACGAAGAATCCGGGGGATTACGCCGCTCGGCTCGCCTGGTATAGGGTTTAGGTGACGTTGTTTTGACGCTTGTGACTCGCCACCAACCATTGGGCTTATGCCCAACGCTCGCCTACGAAGACCACCCGACTCAGAGAGTCAGGCTATACGGCACGCTTTCCCCCTTATTCCTCACCAGCTATCCTCTAAGGTCCGGGTGTTTTCGCGAGTGACGAAGGCCCCCAACGACCAATAAGGATCGAAGTAATGCGATTGTCAGGCCAGTTGTGGTGCGTGCTCGTAGCAGTCATGTGGATGGGATGCGGAGTCACTCCCGCATGGGCTCAACGTGATTTGAAGGATATTCCCAATCCCGATCCTGAGCTGGAACGCAAGACGTTCATCATGGCCGAAGGGTTCGAAGTCAACCTGTTCGCGGCCGATCCGCTGATCGCCAAGCCGATCCAGATGAATTTCGACTCGCGTGGCCGACTGTGGATCGCCAGCAGTTCGATCTATCCGCAGATCCAACCCGGCCAGGCCGCCAACGACCGCATTCTAGTCATCGAAGATAAAGACGGAGATGGCGTCGCCGACAAGACCGAGGTCTTCGCCGACGGGTTGCTCATTCCGACCGGTGTGGAGCCCGGAGACGGAGGCGCCTATGTCGCCAACAGCACCGAACTGGTCCACTTCAAGGATACCGACGGCGACGGCAAGGCTGATGATCGCCGCGTGATGCTGTCGGGCTTCGGCACGGAAGACACGCACCACATTCTGCACACCCTCCGCTGGGGCATGGACGGGCAGCTTTATTTCAATCAGTCGATCTACATCCACAGCCACCTGGAAACCCCGCACGGCGTGCGACGCCTGAACGGCGGCGGCATCTGGCAGTTCCGTCCCGAGACCATGGAGCTTTCGATCCTAATGCGTGGCTTGGTGAACTCCTGGGGCCATCAACAGGATGCCTGGGGCCAATCGTTCGCAACCGACGGAGCGGGCGGCGAAGGGATCAACTACGTCTTTCCGGGTGCCTCGTTCGTCACGGCTGTCGGCGTGCCGCGCGTGATGAAAGGCTTGAATCCGGGCAGCCCCAAGTACTGCGGCATGGAAGTCATCGGCGGACGACATCTGCCCGATGACTGGCAGGGAAACATCATCACGAACGACTTCCGCGGCCATCGCGTCTGCCGCTTTGTGCTGAGCGATGATGGTTCAGGCTATGCGTCGCGCGAACAAACCGAGTTGATCAAGAGTAACCACGTCGCGTTCCGTCCGATCGACGTCAAGATGGGCCCCGACGGAGCCATCTACATCGCCGACTGGTACAACCCCAACATCCAGCACGGAGAAGTCGATTTCCGCGACCCGCGCCGCGATCAGACTCGCGGCCGCATCTGGCGCATCACCGCCAAAGACCGCCCGCTGGCTCCGAAACCGAAACTGGTTGATGTCCCCACCAAGGACATGCTGGCTGCTCTGGCCGCTCCCGAACAATTCACACGGCATCACGCCAAACGGCAGCTCAAAGAACGTGGCAGTATCGTTCTGCCGGAACTGGCTGCCTGGGTGAAGCAACTGGATCCGAAAGACCCGCAGTTCGAGCATCTGCGGTTGGAAGGTCTGTGGTCGTATCAATCGTTGGATGTCGTCGAACCCGACCTCTTGAACGCAGTCTTAAATTCTCCGGACCCCAAAGCCCGAGCCGCCGCAGTCCGCATCGTTCCGCAGTGGGGCGCACGCCTGCAGAATCCAGTGGAGTTACTCGCGACACGCATTGTGGATGAACATCCCCGCGTGCGACTCGAAGCCGTACGAGCCCTGGCCGCGTTCCCCTCGCTGCAGTCGATCGAACTGGCCATGCTGGCCTTGGATCGTCCGGTCGACAAGAACATCGATTACGCCTTGTGGCTGACGGCCCGCGATCTGCAATCGGTCTGGTTACCGAAGTTGCAGGCGGGAGAACTCGACTTTGGAGGCAACGTCCGCCACCTGACATTCGTGCTGCAGGCCGCGGGCTCACCCGCCGTGGTGAAGCCGCTATTGGCCTCACTCGAAAAAGGACAGATTCCAGCCGACAGAGAGACGGGCATCTTGAAACTGGTATCGGCCCTGGGAGACGCGAGCGACCTCGAGAAACTGTTTGCGATGGCAATTGCCAAGAAGTCGGCAGCTCACCTGGCGATGCTGGAGTCCGCTGCTCGACTGCGAAACGTCAAACCGGCAGGCGACCTGGGGCCGATTTCCGAGCTTCTCGATTTGCCCGAAGAGCACGTCCGGGCGAGTGCGGCGCGATTGGCGGGATTGTGGAAGGTCGAAGCAGCGCGTGAAAAACTCTTGAGCCTATTTACGAGCACCGACGACTCACTTCCGAAGGATGTCCGTCTCGCGGCAGTCGATGGACTGGTCGCCTTGGGAGGCGACGCCAGCAAACAGACCTTTTCGCAGTTCGCGACGAAAGAACATCCCGCCGATCTGCGAATTCAAGCCGTTGCCGCGTTGGCGGTATTAGATACACCTGCCGCCGCCAAGCTGGCCGTCGCAGTCCTGAACGATACTACGGGGAAACCCGATCCGACGCCTCTTTTTAACGCGTTCCTGGATCAGAAGAGTGGTCCGGGCCTGCTCGCGGCAGCGCTCGATGGCAAGGAACTCACGGCCGACGTGGCCAAGTTGGGGATTCGAGCGATCCGTAATTCCATTCGCGAAGAGCCGGCTCTGACGGAAGCATTGTCGAAGGCCGGAAGCATCAAGACCGGCGCTCAAACTTTGACGCCCGAAGAAATGCAGCAACTGGTCGCCGAAGTCTCTAAGCTCGGTGATGCGGCCCGCGGAGAAGCGCTGTTCCGCCGCCAGGACTTGGGTTGCTTCCGTTGCCATTCCATCGGTGGTGCCGGAGCTCAGATTGGCCCGGACTTGGTCAGTATCGGGGCGAGTGCCCAGATCGATTACATCGTCGATTCGATGTTGAATCCCAACAAGCAAGTTAAGGAAGGCTACCACTCGTTGATCGTGATCAATGATCAGGGCAAGGTCTTCACGGGCATCAAAGTCACCCAGACCGACCGCGATCTCGTGCTGCGCAACGCGAGCGGTGAAGAGATCCCGATTCCGCTTAACACCATCGAGGAACAGGCCAATGGTGGCTCGTTGATGCCGGTCGGATTGATCGACCCACTGACTCGCGGTGAACTGCTCGACTTGGTTCGTTTCCTGTCCGAACTCGGCAAAGTCGGACCCTATTCGATCGGCAAGGCCCGCGTCATCCGACGCTGGCAAGCCCTCAAGTTAGAACCGGCCGAAGTGATCAAGCTCAAGGGGCGTGAGAATGGAGAGATTTTTGTCAGTACGAATTTGCCGTGGATGCCAGTATACACCACAGTTGCCGGGTTATTGCCGATGGAGGATGTCCCAGCGTTTCCATCAGGTTCAGGCCCCATCAGTGTCGTACGTGCTGACTTGGATGTGACCACACCGGGCACCTGCCGACTGCAGTTGAATTCGACTGTATCCGCGCAATTCTGGCTCGACGGCAAGCCGATTTCCGTTACCACCGATCCTGTCACAGGCGCGGGCACGGTGAATTTGGATCTGACTGCTGGTCCACATCAATTTGCAGTTCTCATCGTGCGCAAGTTGCGTAACCAGCCCCTGCGGGTCGAACTGCAAGACGTACAAGGCTCCGCAGCGCAGGTCCAAATCTTGAATGGGCAAAGATAGTCGTTGGTCGCTCCGCGATCATAACGCAGTCGCAGTAGCAGCGCGGCATAAAGACTTATGTCCCTTCCGTCCTTTCTGTCCCTTCCGTCCTTTTGAATTCAAGGGACGGAAAGGACCGAAGGGACAAAAGGGATTGAAGAATCGCGGGCGTTAATTCGCAGCCAGCTTGGCGGCGATCCCGGCAATATGCTTCCCTTGAGCCTTCGCCACAGCCAGTTCATTTTCACTCGGCTGACGTTCGCCCTTCTGTCCGGCAATCGTTGAGGCCCCATACGGCGTGCCGCCGCTGGCCGCGTCCAGGTAGGAAAGTCCAGGGACACTATAAGGCACCCCGCCGACCACCATCCCCATATGGAAGAAGAAGGTCGACATTCCCAAGAGTGTCGTCTCTTGACCCCCATGTTGGCTGCCGGTCGAGGTAAACGAACTCCCCACCTTCCCGATCAAAGCCCCCGAGGCAAACAACCCGCCGGTCGCATCCTGAAACGTCCGCATTTGAGCCGTCGCCATCCCATAGCGAGTCGGCGACCCGAAAATAATCGCATCGGCCTCGGGCAGTCGTTTGGGATCGGCGATGGGAATATGAGCGAATGCCTTCTTGGCATCAGTCGCCCCCATCTTCGCGAGAACTTCGGCCGGCAGGGTCTCGGCCACTTGCAACACTTCGACCTCAGCCCCGGGAATTTCTCTCGCCCCGGCCGCAATGGCTTCTGCCAACTGGTAGACGTGCCCGTACAAGCTGTAGAAAATGATCTGAACTTTTACGCCCATGATGATGATCCTTGATCTGAATTGTGCCGGCCCGCGAAGTTGATGATGATCCTATCAAAGTGAAATCGCCAGAGCAAAAGGCTGTAGTCTGACTCTCCAGAGTCGGGCGAACTCACCACTTCCGTCCCTTAAGTCCTTTATGTCCCTTCCGTCCTTGCCAGCGAAGGGACATAAGGGACAAAACATGGCCCAGTGCGACCCCAAGTCGCCCGACTTTGGAGAGCCAGGCTACAGTGCCGCAATTTCTAGCGTCGGGTGGCGAATCCTGTTAGATTCAAGCAGAACGCCATCGCCTCGCGATCGTCTCGAACAACCCACGGCACACAGATGCTTGTTATTGAACCCACATCCTTCCGACCTGGCTCCCCCGAGTCCTGGTTTAGCCGCCATCTGGGCTGGGTGTTCGTGATCGTTGCCAGCTTGTGTCTGCTGACTGTCTTCTTATGGTGGTATGAATTGCGGCCGCAGTTCGGAGTGCAGCCCCTGCGCGATCAACGAGCTGTCGAAGGGTACACGGTGACCGTCGATCTGGATCAACAATGGAAACAGTGGTCCGCCGCACCACTCGAATACACCATCGTCTCCGGGCCCACGGCAGCACGAATTGATCGTCGGACTAATTCATGGCAGTGGACCCCGGGCGAAACCGCAGGGGGTCAGAAGTTTCGTGTGAAATTGCATTGCCGCATGCCGGGCAAGCCCTTTCAACAGGCAGACTGTGAGTTCACCGTTGACGTCAGGGAGGGCATTCAGAATCCGATCATTGCACCCATTCCGGATCAGACTGTCGAGAAGGAACGGACCCTGACCCTGACCGTGCAGGCGCAGGATCCGGATGACCCGCAGCACCCGCTACGCTACAAGCTGGGGCGTCAGGCGCCGGAGGGAGCGGCGATCGATCCCGTCACCGGCAAGTTCACGTGGACACCGGATTTCCTGCAAGATGCAAGTGCGGCGCGCTCGTATGAGGTGCTAGTTCTGGTGACGAAGTTCGTGAATCGAAGCCCCGCCAGGTCTTCAGTGAAATTCAAAATCAATGTGCCTAAGTCCGTAGCGCACACCCTGTCGAAAGACCATCTGCTGGCGGCATTAACCATCTCGGGATTGAATCCCAAGGCCGAAGGGGCCGATGATGCCGCCACGGGATTTGCATCGCCCGAACCGAATTATGTGGTGCAGGGCGACAAAGTGGTCATCACGGAATACGCGTCACGCGAAGCAGCTCGGACCGCCGCGGCCGCGATCACACCGGCGAAGCTGGCCAGCATCGCAGGATTCACCAAGCCGCCGCAAATCAGCTATTTGTTTTCGGATGGAAAACTAGTCGTGATTCATTCGGGACGATCGGAGGTCGTGCACGCCCATCTAACGAGATTGTTGGGTGAGCCGTGGATTTCCAGCAACAGCCCGCCGCCACCGCCTCCCCCACCGGCCCCAGAAATTGTCGTTGAGAAAAACAAACGCCAATTTCAACTCTGTCTCGAACTGGCGAAGATTGCCCGCGCTGGAAAGTTGTGCGATCCGGGCGAATATCCGAATGTGCGCCGTCTCTTCGCAGACCGCTTTGCTCAAGATCACGCTGCCGAATTGAAGACCGCGTTTCAAGGCTCGGGGGCCGAGTTCGAACGTTGGCTGGGTACGCATCCCGATCTGCGAGATGAACTCTATACGGCGTTCGAACCGGAAGATGACATCGTGGCGGCACTCAAGATCATGGAGCTTTTGCAGCGTCGATCGTTTCAGCGACTGACGGCGAATTTCGAACTTGCCATCGCGCTGGCGGTGACATGGGATCGCGAGGCCGGTCTCTACGAATATACGCCGCAGCAGCGTCGCAGCCACGCCACCGTCACGCCTGAAAAGATGGCCGATGCGGTCGATAATTTCGACTATTACACCGATCCCGAATTCGTTGGCCAGCGACGCATCAGTAAATTGCCGTGGGAGTTTCTGCTGCATGTCGTCAATCACCGTACGCCGTTGGCAGAGCGTGCCTGGGTCCAGCGCACCTATCACAGTCTCCAGCGGCCGATCGGCTTGTGTTATGAGGATGTCCCTTACGATCACGGGATGATTAAATCGGGGGAAGCAACGTCAAACCTCGCCCCGCATGCTTATACGCTGGCGAACCTGAAAGACCGCGGCGGCATTTGCGTGATGCAGGCCGATTATGCAGCCCGCGTCGCGAAGTGTCTCGGAATTCCGGGCGTCTACGTCGAAGGTTATGCGCGGAACAACAGCCGGCACGCGTGGGTGATGTGGACCGAGTTGCAGCCATCCTCGGCGAAAAATGTGACGTTCTCGTTGCAGTCACATGGTCGGTTTTTTCTCGACCGCTACTACATCGGCATGCTGCGAGATCCGCAGACTGCTCTCGTTATATCGGACCGGCAACTCGAATTGCGACTGCAGGGTGTCGGATTGAATCCGGTGGCCTATCGCCAGACGCGGCTGATCATGTCCGTCTGGACCATCTTGGGAGGGTGCCTGCGACTCGACGCGAGTCACGAACTGGATTATCTCGAAGCGTTGATTGATTTTTCCCCGGGCAATCCAGCCATCTGGCAGACGGTGACTCAGCGCACAATTTCCGCATGGTCAGATGCGAAAATGAAGGCTCGCTTTGATGACTTGCGCGATCGCTGCATCAAAACATTCACCAACTGCCCCGACTTCGTCTGCCAGATCATTGAAACGCTGATGAGTTACGAAGAGGAACCACGGCGTCGTCTTCCCACCTATGAACGCCTTTTACAATTGTGGGCGAGTACCGGGCGGCCTGACCTGTCGTGCGAGATCGCTCGGAAGATCGCAAGCTTGCTGACCGGCGAAAAGGACTATCAAGCGGCACTCGGCGGCCTGGCCCAGACAATCAAGCGTTTTCCCGATGAAGGCCGGCACATCCCCAGACTGCTCGATGAATACGAACGTGTGGCTCAGCAAGTCGACGACGGACCGGCGAAGATCCTCAAGCTGTATCAGGAACTGATGCCGCTGATCCCGCGCAGCCGGCAGGGCCAGACTAGTCCCTTCTACCTGGAAATGCTCCAACGGGCTTCGCAGCGGCTCGCTCGAGCGGGTGAAACGAAAGCCGCCCAAGCCTACGCCGATCAGTTGAAGAAGCTGAAAGGGAAATGAAAGTCGTTGATCGCTCCGCGATCGAAACGCATTCGCAGTAGCGACAATGCATAAAAACAAAAGTCCCATCTGTCCCAAGAATTCGATGGGACTAATGGGACTTATAGGACGGATGGGACTTATGGGATTCATGCAGTCCAAAGAGTAACGTCCACGAAACTACATATTCGTCTTGGCGTCCGATACCGCTCCCAATACCGTCTGCAGTGCCCGGCCGATTGCGGCGTCGTGTTCGTGCGACAGGGCATACACCCGCACGATGGAAAAGCTCAGCGGCAACGAACGGAACGTTTCATAGTCCGCCAGCTCACGCGGTCCGGGTTCGGCCGGGTCGAGGACAAAGTTCTGGCCTCCCGATGCGGCTCG
>JAQGHS010000431.1 GCA_028291605.1 Planctomycetaceae bacterium
TCTTGTCCGCGAAGTCACCCAGGCCGACTGGCTTGCCGGTGGAATCGGACAGGACAAAATTGGCAATTCGGCGTCCGACTTTGCCCGTACCGGGTTTCGCTTGGGCCTGCTTCACCGCCCGTTCGACGGCCGCCCGCGTCTCGGCGGCCTGGTCGGCAGACGACTGTCGCAGACCCCACCCGAGCCAGACGACGGTCAAACTGGCAATCACGATTCCTGTGGACCAACGATTCAACACGTTTGGAAAACTCCTGAGATAGCCTCACAAAAGCCACGGTCGGCGCAGACCTTTAGTTTACCGCGATAGTACCGATCTCGGAGGCCCAAGGTTTCAGGTTCTGACAGATACAAGCTCGAAGCGCAAGCGAGTGCATTTCCTCAAGTGAAATGACGGAATGCACTCGCTTGCGCTTCGAGCTTGTATTCTCGGTCACTCCGTGACGGGCAAATTGGCATCAAGGCATTTATCAGACCCGTCCCACGATACACCGCTGCCGCCTTCGGTCGTGAAACGACAACACCCCGTGAATCTGATCGAATCACAGGGTGTCGGTATTTGCGCGGTGGCTGGATTTCTTCGAACCCGACCTTATTCCGGTGACGTCTTCGGTACGTACGGATGATTCCGCTTGAACAGCACCGTTGCGGTGATGATGCGGTCGCCCGGTCGCAGTCCCAGAGCCACGTCCAGGCCCTTCACGATCCGGCCGAACACGGTGTGT
This sequence comes from Planctomycetaceae bacterium, assembly GCA_028291605.1. GTDB lineage: Bacteria > Planctomycetota > Planctomycetia > Planctomycetales > Planctomycetaceae > JAKFVC01. The sequence goes on from JAQGHS010000431.1 coordinate 723, forward strand.
CCCTTGGCTTCGTCCACGTTGGGATTCAGATGCGAGGTCGGCAGGTGGGTCAGGAAGAATTGCGAGCCGCCTGAGTCCTTGCCAGCGTGAGCCATGCTCAACGAACCCTGGAAATGCATCCGGGCGTTCGGTTGATAACATTCGCACGCAATGTGGTAGCCGGGGCCACCCATGCCGTCGTTGGACGGGTCCTTGTCGAGGGTGTTGGGGTCGCCACCCTGAGCCATGAAGTTCGGAATCACGCGGTGAAACGCGATCCCGTCGTACTTCTTCTTTTCCACGAGGTTGACGAAGTTGGCCACCGAGTTGGGGGCTTCGTTTTCAAACAATTCCAGTTCGATGTCGCCCTTGTTCGTCTTGAAGAGCACGTGCGGCAGACGAGCGTCTCCGGTCGCTGCGGCTTCCTTGGCGCGGATCGCTTGTTCCTTGACCCACATCGCCTGATACGGCTTGCACTGATCCAGGTAGGGGGCACCAATCTGGGAAAACATCGAAGCGGCTTCTTCGCTCTTAGCGCCCGCGGCCTTGGCCTGCTTCAGCGTCTCTTCGGCTTTGACGAAATCCATCGTGGCGTACTGGGAAACACCGACAAAATTGAGAATCAGCGGGTGAGTGCGACCGGCGGCCAGATACTTGCCCCCTTCGGTCACGACTTGCTTGTATTTGTTTTCGTGGTAGAGATCCTGCAGATAGCCGAGGACGATTTCTTCGGCTTCGGCGTTCTTGCCGTCCTTCAGGTAAAGCGGACCGGCCAGGGCCAGCAGGCGTGGCAGGGTCTTTTCTTCGAAGTCCGTGACGTAGCCGTTGAATTCGTCGACCAGAGCCTTGTGTTTTTTGACATCCTGGGCCTTGGCCGCTTCACGCAGCGGACCCTGCAATTTGCTGAGTTTGGCGCTGAGTTGCGCCCGTACGGCAAATAATTCCTGGAACTCCTTGGCCTCTGCTGAAGCGGCGGGAGCCGATTTGGTCGCTTTGGGGGCCGGTTGGTCTTGTCCGACGACCGTTGTCGCCATCCACAGGAACCCCGCCAACACCATGACCCTGCTCAATTGACCGACCGTGGGCATCCCCTGATCTCCTTGGTTGAGGAATCCTGATTGATCGTCGACAAGGCCCGATTCCTGCGGGAATGCAGGCCGAATGCCGACGCTTCGGTTTTCAAACGGATGCGACACACGACGCACGGTCCGTTCTTGAAACGCGAAAAACAGAAACACATCGCAGGTCCGATTGTAGTGATTTCAGCAATTGAGGAAAGACTGGCGCAAGTGTTCAGAAGCTAGAGATCCAGCGACTGTCACGAAATAAAAACGAATTAGGTGAGCCGGGTGCCGCAAGGCCCCGGACCATGTGTGTGGCGGGTGAACCGCAGAGTCCGGGGCCTTACGGCACCCGGCTCACCTGAGTCTGTGTTTTTTATGGCTCGTAAGAAAACACGCGTGATTTTATGCGTAAGTATCTGTTGTTAAATAGGTTATGGATTAATCGACACGACCGTTGACACGTTGCAGCCAGCTTTCTCGGTGAATCCTCCGACAACCCCCGAACGTTTTGCGAAGATCCCGGGTAAAGATCTGATCCGACATCGTGCGAGATCCGAAAACTAGGGTGTTGGCGCGGGGTGAAAGCGGCGGTATTATCTACTTAACAGGTGAAAGTCCGTTTTTCCGACTTGGGGCGGTGCGGACTGTTGGGTCATCTCGTTAAAAATGAATGCAACGGGCTGAAATTGAACGTCACGGGTCTGAAGTCGTCAGCTGCGCGAAAGCAGCGGACTGACACCTTGGGCTGAGGAGTCCTTCGATGGCAACGATCGCGGCGCAGGAAGTTCACGAAGAGGAAGAAGGCTGGGTGGATGATTCCAATCCCATCTTCAATTTCCTGAATCGTTTCGGCACAGCACCCGCCTGGGTCATCAGCCTCGGTGTGCACATCGTCGCCCTGATGATGCTCGGGACCGTGGTGTACTACCCGCCGTCCGAGCTCATGCAGATGGCGTTGACGACCGAGATGATCGATCTCGACGATCAGCCAGTCATTCTCGACAACGTGCAGGTCGACACCGTGGGGACCAACAGCGATGTTCCCCTGACGGGCGCTTCGTTGTCAGCGGCCGCCGAAAAGGGTGATAATCCCCAGACGGAAGTCGAAGAAAAGGTCGAAGAGAAACTCTCGCCGGTTGAAGTCGCCCTGACCGACGATGTGGAAGTCGCCCCGCAGGACGATCTGGTCGCCAAGGTCAACAAGGTGGGCTCGTCCTCAACCGAGAACACCGGTGGAACTCAAGGTGCGATCGACCGCCTGACCTTCGAATTGATGGCGTCATTGCGGGAACGCAAGACCCTTGTCGTGTGGTTGTTTGATGCTTCGCTGTCACTCCAATCACGTCGTGAAATGATTGCCGATCGTTTTGAAAACGTCTATCGGCAGCTTGATGCCCTCGATGGCTCGGCCAGCAAACACTTAAAGACGGCTGTCGCGACTTTCGGTGAGAAAACTCAGATTCTGACTCCCGAACCCGTCGACGGTATTCGTGAGATCATGCCGCTGGTGCGCGGCATCAAGAATGACGTGTCGGGCAAAGAGTTCGTCTTTTCGGCCGTAGCTCAGGTGGGCAAGAAGTTCCAGAATTATGCCGCGAACGCCAGCCGCAAGATGATCATGATCATCGTCACCGACGAGAAGGGTGACGATGCCCCACAGTTCCTGGAAGAATCAATCACCCTGCTCCGTCGTGGCGGAACACGCTGCTTCGTCGTGGGGAATGCGTCGCCCTTCGGCAAGGAAAAAGGACACGTCACCTGGACTTATTCCGAGAAGGAAGGTGGCGGTACTGAAGAAGTCGAAGTCGATCAGGGTCCGGAATCGGTCTTCCCAGATGGGCTGCGGTTGCCGTTCTTCGGTGTTAACGGTGGTGACCTCGATCGGATGTCCTCGGGGTATGGCCCGTACGCTCTGACCCGCCTGTGCGCGGAAACGGGTGGTGTCTACCTCATCGCCGAAGAGGGTAATGGCAAACGCTATGACCCGAACGTGATGCGCAACTATCAGCCTGACTATCGCCCCATCCGCGTCGTGGATCAGGATATTAAGAAGAACAAAGCCAAGTACGCCTTGGTGGATGCCGCGACCAAGACCATCGTCGATGCCATTCCGATGCCTCAATTGTCGTTCCCGGCGAACAATGACAACGAGTTGCGGGAAGGGATTACGGAGGCTCAGAAGCCGCTGGCCATTGCTGACGCCAAGGTCAATGCGATGCTGGCGATTCTGGAAGCGGGTGAAAAGGATCGCGATAAGATCACCGAACAACGCTGGCAGGCCGCCTACGATCTGGCCATGGGACGCTCACTCGCCATCCGCGCCCGGACCTTGGGCTACAACACGATCCTGGCCGAAATGAAGATCAATCCCAAGACCTTCGCCAAGAAGGGGAACAATCAATGGACCCTGAAGCCGGCGAAGGAAGTGAATGCCATCCCCGAAATCAAGAAGAAAGCCGCGAAGGCGGCGGTCTACCTCAAGCGCGTGATCGATCAGCACCCTGACACCCCGTGGGCCGAACTCGCCGAACGTGAGTTGAGTGAACCGATGGGCTGGGAATGGACCGAAAGCGCCGATGCCGCTGGACGTCTGGCGATGGCTTCACCGGAAGAGAAGAAGGCCATTCTGCTGCTCGCGGAAGAAGTGAAGAAGAAGCAGAAAATGGCCCAGGCGAAAACCCAAGGCCGTGCCAAGCCCAAGTTGTAAAGCTTTTGTTGTAAAGCTTTTGTTGTAATGCAGAAATCGTAAGTTCCCGCCTGATATTTTGACTTGCCCAAAGGCCGCTGTGAGCAGCGAACGACTCGCAGCGTGTGTTCTGGCCAAGTATTATCGTTTACATGAGTCCTCATCCAATCAGTACTCGCCGCCCGGCGAACTGATGCTGTTGTGAGACCGGCTATGGCAATGAAGAAGAGTGAGCAGATCAAGGCCGTATTAGTATCGTTCGGCATTCACATTGTGGCGTTGGGCTCGTTGGCCTTTGTCGTCCAGCAAGTGAAAGAGATGGAACTGATCATTCCCCTGGAGACCGTCTTCGATGAAGAACGCGTCCAGGAGCAGTTCGAACAAGAGATCGAAAAAGCCACTGAAGCCGCGACGTCAATGACGTATGTCGCCGGCGGATCAGTATCCGGAGCTGTGGGCGGGTCGGGTGCACCGGCCGTTTCGCAACGGGCCATTGAGGCTTCCGAATCGCTGAAAGATGCGGACATTCACGTCAATGTGGGTGTCATGGACATCAACGGAATCTCGGATCTCGGAACCGATCTGGGTGAAGGCGAAGTCAGTGGTGAAGTGGGTGCCGCAGTCGAAGGTTACGGCACCGCTCTCAGCCGCGTGACTCAGGAAATCGTCCGACACATGCGCACGTCGAAGGTGCTGGTCGTCTGGTTGTTCGACGAATCCGAGTCAATGACCGACGATCAGAAAGAGATCCGGGATCAGTTCCATAAGGTCTATGACGAACTGGGCATCGTCGAGAAGCAGGATAAGGACATCAAAGCGGCAGCCAGCAAGGAAAAGGAAATCCTGCAGACTGTGATTTGGGGATATGGGAATAAAGTCGACGAACTGATGAAGGGCCCCAGCTCTGATTTGAAAGAGATTAAAAAGGCCATCGACAGTATTCAAAAGGATGAGTCCGGCAAGGAAAACACTTGCATGGCCATCAATTATGTCATCGACAAGTTTGGAGCGCAGGCCCGTCGTCAGAAACGCAAGCTGTTGATCGTGCTGGTGACCGACGAGTCGGGAACCGACGGCCAGAACATCGATGCGACGATCGACAAGGTCAAGCGCTACGAGACTCCCGTCTATATTATGGGGCGTGAAGCGGTGTTTGGTTACCCCTATGCCCGCCTGCGTTGGATCGACCCCAAGACGCAACTCCATTTCTGGCTGACCATCGACCGCGGCCCGGAAACGGCCATGCCGGAAGCGCTGCAGACGGATGGCTTACACGCTCGCCATGACGCCTTCTCCAGCGGTTTCGGACCGTACGAGCAAGTCCGCATCGCCAAGGAAAGCGGCGGCATCTTCTTCGTGCTACCAGGCGAAGAGGAGAACCTGATCGGCCAGGATGCGATCGACAAGCGGAAATTTGCATTCTATGACCTGAAGGAATATCTCCCCTGGCTGGTGTCACGCCGTGAGTACGTCGAAGACCGCAAGAAGAGCAAGTTCCGTGAAACACTCTGGGAAGTGATTTCCGCTCTGAATCCGCACACCGATCCGGAACTGAATATTCAGGAAAGTCACTACCCGTTTACGAAGGAAGAGTTCCAGAAGGCGGGTCAGGTCAGCTTTACCCGGGGCGTGCGTGCTCTGGCCATGATGAGTGAAGCCGAGAAGCGTTTGCAGAAGATCCGACCGCTGCGGGCCTCGGAAGAGTCGACTCGCTGGCGTGCCAATTACGACCTGATTCACGCGCAGATCCTGGCCTATCGGGTCCGGTTGTTCCAGGCCCTGCTGGCACTCGATCAGCATGCCAAGAGCCCGATGGTTCCGAAGAGCAAGCTGAGTAACGAGTGGCATCTGCAACGGACGCCGAAGATGCTGGCCCCCGACGCCCAGGTGGTGAAGGCGACCAAGATCGACATGGAAGAGCTGAAGAAGCAGGAGGCAGAGGCTCGTGAGATGCTCGCTAAGGTGGTGAAAGATCATCCGAATACCCCCTGGTCAAATCGGGCGAATTTCGAACTGCAGTATGGCTTCGGATTCCAGATCATCGAAGGCTTCCGCGATCCTCGTTACCGGGATACGAAGGGCATTAAGCTGCCCAATCCATAACGGGCTGGGTGCTTCCGCGAGGCAGTTGCCGATGGCCTGACGTCACCGTCGAATCAAGCGTTGCGGGCCGAACCGCAACTCGTAAAACACGAACACGGAAACAGACAGATTGTTTTGTCTGTTTCCGTGTTTTTTCGTTTGAGGTTTCCCTCATTCGAGCGCGTTGACTTTTGAATTGGAGCTCTTGGTGGGCGAGCCCCCGGAGTCAACCGGATCGTTTCAGTAAGTTCATTTTTTTTTGGCCACAGAAGGACACTGAACAACACGGAAAAAAGAAGTCAAATTCTGCCATCTTTTCTGTGTTGTTCTGTGTCCTTCTGTGGCTAAAACTCCTCTCCCCGGCGTCAGCATGTTCAACAGCGTGGATATGCAATGCCGGCCATATTTCCCAGTTCGAGGGCGCCTATGGAGTAGCGGATTGTTTCCGAACTGCAAGGGAGCCTTGGCCTGAGGTGAATTCGGTGCCTCTGGAGAGGCAAGAACGCGAGAGTTTGCGGTATGTCGGGATTTTGCAGTGGGCTGAGGATGTCGTAGAACGGATGTGATTTGTCCTTCGTCATTGGTCCTTCGTAATTGGGGGGCGGTCGGTTGTGTTTCTGGTGTTCGGCAAGCTTGATCTGGACGTGATCCGGTCGGTGATATTGAGTGTGCTGGCGTGGGGGATGGATTGCGAATGTGAACAAAAGAACAAAGAATTCAGAGAATTTAAAGAATGCGACGAAATGGTGAATGCGTTCTGGAATCGACCTGCGATCCAGGCGAGATCCCTAACTGGCGACGAGCCAAGAAGATGTGGCATCGAGGATACGACGAATGAGTAGACGAAAGTTCAAAGAATTCAAAGAACGCGCGCAAACTGCTCGTGGCTGTCGGATGGCCGCCCCGGTAGTCGCATTCTTCTTCGCCAGATATCCAATCAACTCCCAAAGAGAAGACGGCCGAGGCGGCCATCCTACAGTGGCTGATCGATAGTGACGTGAGAACAAAGAATTCAAAGAATGCGGAGCAATGGTGTGTGCGTGGTGTAATCGACCTGCAATCCAGGCGAGTTCCCTAACTGGAGACGAGTCAAGAAGATGTGGCATCGAAGGTACGACGAATGAGTAGACAACAGTTCAAAGAATTCAAAGAATGCGCGCAAATTGCGCGTGTCTGTAGGATGGCCGCCCCGGCCGTCGTGTTCTTCTCCGCCAGATCTCTAAACATTCCCCGAAGAGAAGGCGGCCGCGGCGGCCTTCCAGCAGCGGCTGATCGACAGTGAACGTGAGAGCAAAGAAATCAAAGAGTGCGCGGAAATGGTGTATGCGTTCTGGAATCGACCTGCGATTCCGTCGCGATCCCTAACAGGGGACGAGTCAAGAAGATGTGGCATCGAGGGTACGACGAAGGAGTAGACAACAGTTCAAAGAATTCAAAGAATGCGCGCAAATTGCACGTGGCTGTAGGATGACTGCCCCGGCCGTCGTATTCGTCTCCGCGAGATCTCCCAACATCCCCCAAGAGAAGACGGCCGAGACGGCCATCCTACAGCAACTGATCGACTGTGAACGCGAGAACAAAGAATTCAAAGAATGCACGAGGTGTGCGCGTGGTTTTACTGCGGACGCGCGCCGTGGTAGTTGTCTAGCGGGAACGCCAAATCAGTCCCGGCACCGCGCAATGAGACTGTGCGTTGGATGCTGCGGGTCCTGGTCACAGGTGGCTCGATGCGCGGGTTGACGGAATCGTTTTTCAACCTGAGTCACCGTTGAAGAAGCACGCAACACGGACGTAAGACATGGAGACTTGTCTATTTGCCGTATTTCCCGTGTTCAATTTGTCTTGATCCGTAACGATTGTTTGTCAACCGGCAAATCGTCAATTGGGCGCTGTGCAGGGTGCCCTTCCCTTTCGGCATATTCCTGTTGATCGTGCCATTACTCAACAATTGCGATGCCTGGCGGCACCGTTTCGCGAAATCTGAATCAATCGAGTTCTGATTTTGTCGAAATTGATTCGGGGCATTGGGTTTACGATTGCCATCGGTTACCCCAATCGGCTCTACTTGGGACACGGCTTGGTCACACGTGAACGGATAGTACGCAGAAGTTTTCTGGAAATGTCAGATAGGCTGTTCATTTTATCATTGCAACAGGTTATCTCCAGCGCCTATACGTAGAGATGCTACGTCCATATATTTGCGGACTTGTACTCATTTTTGAACGTTTTGTTTTTTCTGCGAGACAGCAATGCGCATTACGAATTGGTTGGCAGACTTGTTGGGGGACCATCGGGGTCGCCCATGTCGAGCTCGACGGCCGGCAGTTTCGGCTCAGGTATCAATGCAATCGGCTGCCATTGAAACCCTCGAGTCGCGGTTGTTGCTCAAAGCCAACCCGATGGGTATCGAGTACACCGTCAATTCATCGTACATCCCTGGCCAGGAGACCCTGTCGGATTCCTCGGCCAATGCGATTGCGTCAGATCACGATGGCAACTACGTCGTCACCTGGACCAGCACGGGCTTGCCTAATGATAGCCACGACGGCTCTTTTTCGGGCGTTTACGCACAACTCTACCAGGCGGACGGGACAAAAATCGGCACCGAATTCCGCGTCAACACGACGACGTTCGGCCATCAACTGGATTCCACTGTCGGGATGAATGACACCGGCGATTTTGTCATTGCCTGGACGGCTCAAGATAACCAGGATGGCAGTTTGTCGGGCGTTTATGCGCAGCAGTACGCGGCTGACGGGACGAAAAAGGGTAGTGAGTTTCGGGTGAACTCCAATACTAACGGCCTTCAGGCTTCGCCCTCGGTGGCGGTTTCTGCAGACGGGTCATTTGTCATTGTCTGGCAAGATACCAGTCCTGCCGGTGGCGCCGAAATCCGTGGGCAAAACTATCTGGCGAACAGAGCCACCATCCTGGGTGAATTCGTGGTGAATTCCTCGGCCGGTTCGACGACAGCAGGTAATGCCTCGGTCAGCATGGCCGACGACAAATCCTTTGTCGTGGCCTGGTCCAGCACAGGTTCCGCTCCAGGCGTTTACACCCGCAGATATACGACGGCGGGCACGCCTGCCGCTGCCGAGTCTCGCGTGAGTCCCAACGGTGGCGGTACGCCAGTTGGTCTGGATGTCGATTCGAGTGGGAACTATGTGGTCAGTTGGCTGCAGCAGACTTCTGGGTCGAACTCTGATGTGTTCGTGCGTAAGTTCGACTTGACGGGCGCAGGACAGGGAACCGCGTTTCAGGTCAATTCACCGACCGCTCCGGGACAATTTCGAAATCGCACTGCCCCACGAGTCGGTCTGGCTGATTCCGGACGTGTGTTTGTGACCTGGATGGAGGCCACGCCGCTCTCCCTGGGCTTTAAAAACTTTGGCATCTGGATGCGCGAATTCAAACCGGATCGGACTGCCGACGGGTTCGAATTTCAGGTCAATACGAAGCCTGCCGGTCAGGACGGGTCGTTTGGACCCTCAGCCGTCAGCGTGGATGGATTAGGCGATATCCGGGTGGTCTGGCAAACTGACGTCACGGGGACGACGGGGACCACCAACGATATCCACGGGCAGAACTTCAATCGTGCCCATCGTCCCACCGACATCATTCTCAGTGACTACACCGTGGACGAAAATCTCCCCGCTGGCACTTTGATTGCGGGGTTGGGCGCCGTGGATCAAGATCCAGCCGATACGTTCCTCTGGGATCTGGTCCCCGGCGCGGGGGACAACGGCTTCTTTTCGATTGATCCTTTCGGCAACGAACTGCTAACGGCCGATACCTTTGACTTCGAAGGCCAGAGCAGTTACTCGATCGTTGTACGAGTGAAAGATTCGTGGGGATACGTCTTCCAAAAGACGATCATCATCAGCATCAACAATGTCAATGAAGCCCCGAACCTGGTGACGACCTCATTGACCGTCCCCGAGAATTCCCCGCAGGGATTCCAGATTGGGAAGATCGTCGCCCTGGACCCGGACTTCAATCAGTCACTCAGTTATTCCATCACGGCGGGAAATGCGAATGGCGCATTCGCCCTGAATGCGGCGACGGGTATGCTGACGGTCAATACCCCTTCGCTGATCAATTTCGAAGCGCTGTCCAGTATTACGCTGGACATTACGGTCAACGACAACGGCAGTCCGCGCAAGGGCGCTGCCGGCAAAGTGGTTGTTAAGATTACCAACGTCAATGAAAAACCGACGGCTCTGAATCTGGTGCCCTCAGCGATCCCCGAGAATCAGCTCATCGGGACCATGGTCGGCAATTTCGCGACGACCGATCCCGACAACGGTGACAAGTTTACCTACTCGCTGGTCACGGGGACCGGTGACACTGACAACGCGATGTTTACGGTTTCCGGCAATCAACTGCAGAGCGCCGCGGTCTTCGATTTCGAAACCAAGACTTCGTATAAAGTCCGCGTCCGGACCACTGACCTGGGCGGCCTCTTCGTCGAAAAGGCCCTGGTGATCGGCATCCTCAACCAGAATGAACAGCCCGCGATCTCGAATGCGGCTTTCAGCGTCCCGGAGAATTCTCCGACTGGCACCGTGGTCGGCCAACTGACCGCCAGCGACGTTGATGTCGGGTCGGTGTTGTCGTACACAATTACCGCTGGGAACAGCTCCGGTGCGTTCTCCGTGAACCCGCAGGGGCAGGTGATTGTGGCCAACCCCGCGGCACTCAATTTCGAGACCACGCCGAATTTTGCGTTGACCGTGAAAGTGTCCGACAGTGGCAGCCCCACCCTGTCGCAGACAGCCAGCGTCACCGTCACATTGACGGATGTATTCGAAAATCCCACAGCTGTGGCTCTGACGCCGGCGAGCTTACTGGAGAATCAGTCGTCCGGGACGCTCATTGGAACGCTTTCGACAACCGATTCTGACATCGGTGAGACCTACACATATGCATTGGTTAACGGCGTGGGGGCGGCTGACAACGGCTCGGTAAATATTGTCGGAAATCAACTGTTTACGACGACCCCGCTGAATCGTGAGATACAGCCCACCTTGAATGTTCGCATTCAGACGACCGATTCGCATGGTCTGGCTTTCGAACAGCCGTTGACCATTAATGTGTTGAATGTGAATGAGACTCCGACCGCCTTGCAATTGTCGGCCCAGACGGTGGCTGAGAACCAGCCGGGGAATACGCTGGTGGGATCGTTCCTGACGACCGATCCTGACTTGGGCGATGGCTTCACCTATTCGCTGGTCTCTGGTTCCGG
>JAQGHS010000467.1 GCA_028291605.1 Planctomycetaceae bacterium
GCGATGAGCAGGAAGAAGTGTTGTTTGGCAAGCCGAAATCCGAGTTGCCTCCCGAGTCCATTTTCGAGGCGCTGAAAGGGCCGGTCATCGATGTGATGGCGATCGATTTGGTTGCGACTCCCAAGAAAGCGCCGGAACCTCCAGGCCAGACCGCTGCCGACAAATGGTCGAAGGAACCTTCGCGCCGGCGGCGAAAATCGAACTGGCACGATGATCTCAAGCGAATTCGGGATCTGGCCGGTGGCGAAAGACGCCTGCAACTGACGCGCACCATAAACGTCCAGGCGAGCGGTTCGCTCGCGCACTTAGGGGCGACGGTCAGGACGCTGGAACTGCCGAAAGAAGATCTGCAGGTGCTGGATCTCAAGAGGTCCAAACCCGATGGCCGCATTGTCTTTACTGATTTGGATGGCGAGGAGCAGACGTTGGTCGCTGCCTATCGTGTGGGGAAGGGAGAACTTATCGTCGTGGGATCCGCGACGCTCGCCGAGAACCGGTTGATTGCTCAGCAGGACAACAGCGTGCTGACGATCGAATTGGTCGCTGCGGCGGGTCGGCCCGTGGTCCTGGACGAGTTCTATCATGGATTGACGGTGCGCGGGAATCCGATGTGGTTGTTTACGCGCCCGGGGTACGGCGTCGTTGTCCTGGGCTTGCTGGCGGTGGCCGGGTTGTGGATCTGGCGCGAGGCGGTCTTCCTGGGACCGCCGCTGGCTGAGTCGATTCCTTCGCGACGTTCCATCGGCGAATATGTCGTGGCGATGGCGGTGTTTTTGAACAAGGGAAAAGCGACCCGTCCCTTCGTGTTGCGTGAGGTACGTAGCGGCGTGTTGCAGTCGGTGCGGCGCGAGTTAGGGTTGGCTCCCGGTCGCGAAAATGTGGAAGAACTCGCCGCCGTCCTGATGCGTCGCAATCCGCAGCGCGCTGGAAAGTTGATCGACGCCGTGCAGCAAATCGATCAGGCTTTGTCTCAGAATGTGGTAGTGCGTGAATCTGACGCCATTCGACTCTTGCAGGGGATTTCCAGTTGTCTCTAGAAGCTCTTTATCAAAAGTTGCGCGATGAAATCACCAAGGTCGTTTTCGGCCAGGACGAAGTCATTGACCTGGTGCTGGCCGCCTTATTCAGCAGTGGGCACGTCTTGCTGGAAGGCCCGCCGGGGACCGCGAAAACTTTGCTCGCGCGAACTGTGGCGGCAGCCTTGCGGCTCAGTTATCGTCGCGTGCAGATGACGCCCGATCTGCTGCCGATCGATATCACGGGGTCATCGATTTATCGCGAAGATCAGCGGTCGTTCGAATTCCGGAAAGGGCCGATCTTCACGAATTTCCTTCTGGCAGATGAAATCAATCGGGCGTCGGCCCGCACGCAATCCGCATTGCTGGAAGCGATGCAGGAACTGCAGGTGACCTATGACGGCGTCACGCATCAACTGCCGGAACCGTTTCTGACGTTCGCAACTCAGAACCCGATCGAGCACGAAGGGACCTACCCCTTGCCGCTGGCTCAACTGGACCGCTTCATGTTCAAGGTCATCGTGACCTATCCCGAAGCCGTGGACGAGGAAAAAGTCCTGCGTGAACATCATGCGACCGGCGGGATGTCCGATCCACTCAAGATGAACGTCCAGGCCGTCGTCGGACCGGAAGATCTGCTCGAGGCTCGCAAGATCATCCGGGCAACTCATATTCGGGAAGAAGTGATTGGATACGTGCGGCGCCTGTTGCATGCGACGCGCGGCGACGATTCGCTGGCTGTCGGGGCCAGTCCACGGTCGGGTTTGATGTTGCTGATGGCCGCGAAAAGTCTGGCGCGGTTTGCCGGCCGTGATTTCGTGATTCCCGATGACATCAAGGCGGCATTCCTCCCGGTGATGCGACATCGTGTGGTGTTGAGTCCGTCCGCCGAGTTGGAAGGGACCACGTCTGATGCGGTGCTCAATTATCTGCTGGAATCTGTCGAGGTGCCGCGGTGAGCATCCGCCCGGGACGAAATCTGCTGCGGATCGCCGGCGTCTGTGCCGTATTTGCGTTCGCGAGTTTCCTCTGGCCGATGACCGGCTGGCTGCTGCTGGCCATGGTCTTGATAACGCTGTCCTACGTAGTATGGGACTTTCGCGATCTGGCCTCCCGCTATCCGCAGATCAAGGTCATGCGCGTGCTGCCGAATGTCGTTGGCCGGGACCTGAAATTCCAGGTTGAGTGGCGCATCGAACATGACGGGCGGCAGCCGTTGAGCCTCGAGTTACGCGACCAGTTGCCGCCGACCGCCGTGCCGCCGTTTCAGACGATTGCTTTCGATGTGCCGGCGGGTGAGACCGGTCAGACCCTGTCGAGCGAGTTCCGTCTTCCTGTCCGTGGAACATTCGAATTCGGGCCGATCTGGCTGCGGACCCCGGGACCGCGCGGATTGCTCGAAGCCCAATGGTCTGTGAACAGCGTGGCTGCGGTGAAAGTCCTGCCGGAATCCTTTAGCACGGGCGAGGCACTGAAGCATGACAAGCGGGCTGCCATGCTGTTGCTCGATAAGATGTCGCAAGCCAGGCAGCAGGGGGTCGGGACCGAATTTGATCAGTTGTCCGAATTCCGGGACGGAGACGATCCGCGCCGCATTGACTGGCGGACGAGTGCCCGGTTTGGCCGGCCGATTGTGCGTCGATTTCGAGTCGAACGTCACCGCGATGTGATGTTGCTGATCGATTGTGGTCGATTGATGGGAGCCGATGCCGTCCACGGGACGAAACTCGATTGCGCGGTGGATTCAGCCTTGATGCTGGGCCGCACGGTGCTCGAAGGGGGAGACCGCTGTGGACTGGGGTTGTTTGACGATCAGGTGTTGGGCTACCTGCCACCTGTCACCGGCAGTCTGGGACTGCGAGCGTTGACCGAGAGCGTATGCAGCGTGCAATCGCGGTGGCGTGAAGCGGACTTCACCCGCATGTTTGCCACGCTGCAGAGTCGCCAGTCCAAGCGTTCGCTGCTGGTCATCCTGTCGGACATTATTGACGAGGCCACATCGACGCGGTTTCGGGCCTCAATGGGTGCCCTTTGTCGCCGGCATGTGGTGTTGTTCGCGGCATTGCAAACGCCGCTGTTGAGGCAGTTCACCCGCGCACCGGTGGGATCCATTGTCGATGGGGCTCGGAAGGCCGTGGCCTTCCGACTGCTCCGCGAACGCGAAGTTGCCTTGCAGTCGCTGCGACACAGCGGTGTGCATGTCGTCGACGTTGAGCCCAACGAATTGACAATTCCTCTAATCAACCAGTTCATTGAACTTCGGCAAGGGAATCTGTTGTAAAGGGCTTGGTCTTGGGAGTGACAATCAGCGGGTGTGAGAGTGGCGAAGAGATCTGACAACCCGCAGCTGTGAACCAGATTAGAGCGATATTAGACTTTTGCATCTATCCCGGAGGGATTAAAGAGAATAGCCGGTGGTTGAGCGCAGCGACACCACCGGTTAGCGGCGTTGTGTGT
>JAQGHS010000485.1 GCA_028291605.1 Planctomycetaceae bacterium
GTATTGTGTATGCTTCAGGAAGTGTCGCTACGCTTGGCGAACAAGGGCCCTCGCTGAGGTTCTGTATTTATGTCGTCCGTGCCGTTTGATCCGTACCACAAATGGTTGGGAATCCCCCACCGCGAACAGCCGGCGCATCATTACCGACTGCTTGGTATCCCTCTGTATGAAGATGACCCGCAAGTGGTGGAAGCGGCCGCGGATCGCCAGATGGCCTTCTTGCGAAAGTTTCAAACGGGTGAGCATGCCGCCGACGCACTGAAGCTCCTCAACGAAATCTCTCGGGCGCGCATTTGCCTGTTAAAACCCGATGCCAAAGCGGCCTACGATGAAACTCTGCGCGCGGAACTGAACGAGCCCGAACCCGCTGCACCCATCGAGATCGACACCTCTGCCACGTTGGCTGCGACCCCGTTATGGAAGTCGCCAGCAGTGCTCGGCGGAGCCGGTGTGGCGGTCGTCGCGACGATTGTCGTGGCGTTGCTGATCTTGTCACCCAAATCAAAACCGCAGCCTGTTGGCACTGACGTTGTCGCTTCGGGAAATCCAGAAGTCCCCAAAGTCGAACCAGCGAAACCGGTCGAAAACACGCCGCCGACTGTGGCCAACGGATCCGATTCAGCGTCCAATCCGAAGACTGCCAAGACGCTTCCCAATCAGGATCGACCATTGGCCAAGGGGGATAAGGCACCCTGGCCGACGTTGGTCGGTTCAGATCCTGAAGCGCGAACGAAGCCCGGCAAGACTGAGCCGACAGCTGGATCGAAGAAGGCCGTCGATCCGCGAACCGCACCACGAACCAAACCTTCATCCGCAGTGAACCTGCTGAGTCGAATCAATGTGGATCGGAATCGCATCGCCGGGGAATGGAGTTCCGCCAACGACCAATTGATTAGCCCGTTAGAAGGCATGACCCGGCTGGGTGTTCCGTATGTCATGCCAGACCTCTACGACTTGACCTTCACGGTCGAACGTGCCAGCGGGACGCGTGGGTTTTGCCTGGTCTTTCCCGTTCAAGGGCAACCCGCTCAGTTGCTGATTGACGGGCAGAATGCGACTCAAACCAAGCTGGCAAATGGACTGGGAGGCAAGAAGACGGACGAACCGGTGATCGAGGGGCAACTGTTGTTTCCCGATCGCCCGGTCGAGTTCGTTCTACAGGTGCGACGTGGCCGGATTTCGGTGGCGGCCGACGGAAAAGAGATCTTGAATTGGAAGGGGGATGCTTCCTACTTCCAACCCTCACTGAATGAGAATTTCAGTAACCCCAAAGCTCGCGAGCTGATGTTGGTCAGCCTGGCGAGTGCTTTCCGGGTCTCGAAACTGGAGGTCAGTCCTCCGCCACGGGCCACCGAGACCGAAACAGCCAAAGACGCCGTTGATCTGTTGAGTTACATCAAGATCGACCGTTCGTCGCCGCAAGGCGACTGGACGTTTAAGGACGGAATGCTCACAGGCCACTCGGCCCGACCCAACCAACCCGTAACAATTGAAGTTCCTTATGAGCCTCCCGCGGGCGAATACGACTTGGACATTTCACTGACTCGCGAGGAAGTTCAGGGAGCCTGCTTGGTCGGCTTGCAGGTCCAGGGCCACCAATGCTATTTGCAGTATCTCACCGACGGTCAGTACGACCTGTTTGGAATAACGGAGATCGACGGCCATACCGGTGCTCAGAACGAGACCACAAAATCGATGCCTGCGGCGGCGAAAGGTTTACCGACACTCGCCAAGTGCCGTGTCCGTCAACAATCGATTACCGTGGACATCAATGGCGAGAAAATCATTGACTGGAAGTGTGATCCCACTCGGTTGTCAACGAAGTATGTCACGTTTCCGAATCCCAAGACTTTGGTGCTGGCAGTGCAGGGGACGACCATTCGATTTAACCGGTTCACATTCACTCCGGTGGGTGACGGTGCCGCTAAGAATGCGTTGACTGCGGAATCCGAAGCGTCGAAGGGCATGGCCGCGGATCCTGTCCTGCAGATCAAGAAGCATGCGACGCCCGATGCTGTCGCCCAGGATGCTGCCCGAAAAGCCGTTCGCGAGGGACTTAAAGTTGAATACGCGCTCGCCAAGAAGGCGGACAGTAAGCATCTGGATGCGAAAGTGACCCTGGCCAAGTCGCTTTTGGCACAGGCCGAGAATGCCGACGATGATCCGGCGAAGTGTTATGTCATGCTGTACGACGCCGCGGAGTTGGCCGCGGATTCGGGGCAGTTGTCACTGGCTTGGGAGATCCTGGTCGCACTGGGTGATCGCTTCGATTTGCCGTCCTTGCCCTTGATGGAACGCGCGGCCAAAGCGGCGACCCGCTTCGTGAAGAATGACGAAGACGTGGCCTACCTGGCGTCTATGTATGTGCTGTTACTGGATGAAGCCGTCCGGCTGGATGATTATGAGACGGCAGCCAAAGCGGCGCCGGCCGCCGCGAATGCCACGCGAAAGTTTACTGTGCTCAAGGAACAGTTGGCTGCGTATGCTCGGCGTGTCAATACCCTGCGCGAGGCCTATGAGTTGGCCAAACCGGCGCGTGAGGTCCTGAAGGTCAATCCGAACGATGAAACCGCGAATCTCGCCTGGGCTCGCTACATTTGTTTCTACAAGGGCGATTGGCTGACCGGGTTGCCAATGTTAGCGAAGTCCTCAAACGCTGCGCTGGCGAGCCTGGCGAAGCGGGAACTCGAACAGTCGCGAGAGCTGCCGGTGCTCACTCAACTGGGGGATGATTGGTGGGAAGTTGCCGAACAGGAAAAGGACCCTGTGAAATCGGCGATACGAGAGCGAGCCGCCGACGCCTGGCAGTTGGCTTTGCCACTGGCGAATGGGCTGCAAAAACAAACTTTGGAATCCAAAGTCGAACGCATCTTTAAACCGACCAAGTTTTTCGAGACCACCGGTAAGGGGCAGGGGGTGAGCATAGCGAATCCAGACTTGAATCCGGGGCCGCTCTTCACCATTGAGTTCTGGGTCGCCACTCAGGCGAATTCGGGAATCTTGATTTCCAAGCGCGAAGATCGCCGCGATTCAAGCATTGTCGTCGCTCTCGAGCGCGGGCGCCCTAGTATTTCCAGTCGGTCTGCGTCCGGAACGAAGTCCGGGAGATCGCGTCAGACCATCAACGATGGTCGCTGGCATCACGTCGCAGCCGTGAAGATTGGCAATCGGCTGGGGCTGTTTATCGATGGGAAATGGGCGGCACAAACTGATCTGAACGATAATCTTTTGTCTGGATCACCGTGGAAAGTGGGACACGACGGGCAGACGAAATTAGACGAGCCCGAGGCCAAGTTCTGCCGATTCCGCTTCTCCAAGGAAGCTCGCTATCTAGTGAGTTTTCATCCTGAGAAGAATTATTCCAAGGACAAAGGGACGCTGTTTGTTCCGTAGTGACCGTCGTGGGACGGGTCAGAGACCCATTCCACGAACGCCTGCGACCTCTACCCTGCAAAGGCTCGCGGCTCGGCGGCCACCACATTGGTGGTTCTTGCCAAATCTTTCGCCGTTTTGACAATACCCGCGACGTCCAATCCCAAATCTGCGAGTTGCTCGTTACGTTCGCCGTGTTCGATGAAACGGTCGGGAACTCCCAGGCGGCGGATGTGGCTGGTGTTCACGCCATGATCGTTGGCGAGTTCCAGAACGGCTGAGCCGAAGCCACCTACCAAGGTGCTTTCTTCGATGGTCAGGACAAACGCCGCTTCACGCAGGGCTCGGAGCAGCGTGGTTTCGTCCAAGGGTTTGATGAAGCGGGCGTTAATCACGCCGACATCGAGTCCCTGTTTGCGCAGGTCCGCGGCGGCTTTTACACAGTTGCTGAATAAGGTTCCGCAGGCGATCAACATGCCGTCGCGACCCCAGTTCAAGACTTCAGCCTTGCCGAGTTCTACCGGCTGGGCTGGCCGCTCGATGGTTTCGACGTTGCACTTCGGATAGCGAATGGAAACCGGGCCGTCATAGGTGAGTGCGAAGTCGAGCATGGGGGCCACGTCGGCTTCATCGCCAGGGGCGACCAGGACCATGTTCGGGAAGACGCGCATGTAGCTGTTGTCGAACGTACCGTGGTGCGTGGGCCCATCGGGACCGCACAGACCGGCTCGATCGAGACAGAAGGTGACGGGCAGGTTTTGCAGAGCGGCCTCTTGAAAAATCTGGTCGAAGCTGCGTTGCAGGAACGTGCTGTAGATGTCCACGATCGGCCGCATGCCGGCTTTGGCCATGCCGCCGGCAAATGCCACCCCGTGTCCTTCGCAGATGCCGACGTCGAAGAATCGAGAGGGAAACTCGTTCCGCACGTGATTCAGCTTGTTGCCTTCGCACATGGCGGCCGTGATGACCGCGACTTTGGGGTCCCGAGTCATCGCGACATGGATGGCGTCGCTGATGGCGTCGGTATAGGCCCGATTGGAACTCTTCTTGATCGATACGACTTCTTCGTCTTGACGTTCGAACGGAGGCGGAGCGTGGAACAGCACAGGATCTTCACAAGCGGGCGCGAAGCCGTGGCCCTTCTCGGTGAAGACGTGCAGCAGCACGGGACCTTCCAAGTCTTTGACCATTTCCAGGTATTGGCGC
>JAQGHS010000547.1 GCA_028291605.1 Planctomycetaceae bacterium
ATCTGCGCATCAGACCCGGATCGGCCAATCTCGAAAACTCGTACGCCCGACCCCCGGTTCCACTCAGAACGTTCACGACCGGCAGAACAGAGAATTGGAACACTAATCTTCACTGATCCACACTAATCAGGGCATTGTGGCTCATTGCATCCAGTGGTCTCGACCTGATTTTGTTGTGGGCTTGATCAGTGAAGATTAGCGGAGATCAGCGTTCTAAAAGCTCTTTCTCCACTTCTGCTCCTGCTTTGCAGTTCGAGGGCGCACAGGGAAGTTCGGGACGTTCCTGAACTGCAAGGAGTCACTGGTCTTGTGTGGAATTCGGAAGTTTTACGGGGCGGCGAACCTCTGAGATTTGCCACGTTGCGAATTTTCGGGTGATCTGAGGATGTGTTAAAAGAGGTGTGGATCGTCAGGTTTCGGTAGTGTTCTTGATCGAAGAACAATGAGGCAGCAAATTGACCAGCTGATGCTTAAATCGATCCGATTTGCCGAGGAGCCCAACCGATTGTTGGAACGGAAGTTCGGCACTTCGAATGAAAGCGGTGATGTGTACGTCGGTTCAAAGAATTCAAAGAATGCGCGAGTGAGAAACGTCAGTAGGATGGCCGCGCCGGCCATTGACTCCTGCATGAGATCGATCTCCCATCGTCCGATTGAAACCAGCCGTCCAAGAACGTTGGTCTGATTGTGTGCCCTGAAGAATCAGACGGCTGGGGGCGGCCATCCTGCATTGCGGATGTGAACATGAGATCAAAGAATTCAAAGAAGTCAAAGAATGCAGCGATTTGACGAGCGGACGCGGTAAGCGATCCGATTTGCAATCGGCGATGCCTAACTGATTGATATGAAAGAGGATCCGTATTTCGGATAAGACTCGTTCTGTGTACGATAGTTCAAAGAATTCAAAGAATGCGCGAGAATTCTGCGGGGATCTATGCGACGCGATTTAGGCCGGGGTCGGGGCCACTGTTTTTCGAAATTGGCGGGTGGAGTCTGTCTGGCTTCCGCGAGCCGAGTACCGCCAATTTCGAAAAATCTGAGACCCGGCCCCTCCCAGCAACGGTTTTCGCTTTGTACAGGAGTGGAGTTCGGTGTAGCATCGCCATTGGTGACCTGTTGTCTTTCCTTTGCCGCTGCGCTGATTCATGAATCCGTCGGATGAGCCCCCTGCCCCGCAAGTTTCGTCCTCGGCTGCCCCGGCGGACCCTTGGTCCTTATGGTTGCGACGAGGCGATCAACTGTTTGTGGGGACTCTCGTGATCGTGGCCATTGGCCTGATGGGGTTGTATTGGGTCCGGTTGAAGGGCTGGGGCCAGGCACCGATTGAGATCGACCGGCTCCCGGCGCGGCAGTACGATTATCAATTGGATGTGAATCAGGCTCCCTGGTTCGAATGGACTTTACTGGAAGGGATTGGCGAAAAGACGGCCAAGAAGATTGTGGCCTTCCGTGATGAGCATGGTCCCTTCCAGACGATTGAAGACGTCAGCCGTGTGCCGGGGATTGGTCCCAAGACGTGGGAACAGATCCGTCCGTGGTTGACCGTCAGTGACAAGGCAACTTTGCCGACCCCATCAAACTCAATCCCCTGAAAGGAGCGCCCATGCCGACATCAGCCGACTGGTTGCGACGCGAAGTCCTGCAGGTGGGGGCGCTGGGTTGGACGGGGTTGACCTTGAGCCGTTCTCTGGCTGCCGCGCAGTCGGAAAGTCGGCCCGGGCCAGCCAAGGCGTGCATTCTGCTCTACATGGATGGCGGCCCCGGTCACATCGATTTGCTGGACTTGAAACCTCGGGCCCCGCGTGAGATTCGTGGGCCGTATCAGCCCATCTCCACGTCGGTCGGCGGATTGGACATCGGGGAACTCTGTCCGCGGCTGGCGCAGCAGATGCACCGGATGACCCTCATTCGTTCGGTCTGTCACGAGCAGACGGTACATGACCCAGCGGTCTATCAGATGCTGACGGGCTATCGTCATGTCAGTACGGCGGGTGGGCTCAAGGTGGAAGCGGACGATGTACCGCACATGGCCGCCGCGTTTGGCTGCGTCGATCATTCTCCAGCAGCAATGCCCAAGGTCATCGAACTGCCCGAAACGATGCACATGGAAGGCCGCGTTCTGCCGGGCCAAAGCGGGGGTTTTCTGGGGTCATCGTTCGATCCGTTTCGTGTGCGACTCTCGCCGGCAGGACAGATCTCGCAGCCGGAGTTCCAACTGCGTCAGGAACTGTCGATCGAACGGCTGAATCTGCGCAACAAGTTATTGAGGGCGTTGCATCCCGCGGCTGTCACATCGCCGATCGATGCGGATCCTGACGGGCAGCGTTACGACATCTATCACCGGCAAGCCCTGGACATCCTGCGTAGTCCCCAGGTGGGTGAGGCGTTCTCGCTCGATCAAGAGTCGGCTCAGACTCAGGATCGATATGGCCGCTACAGGCACGGACAGTCGACCTTGCTGGCGCGGCGCCTGGTCGAAGCGGGGGCGCGGTTCGTGACAGTTTATTGGGGGCGCGAGAATCAGGATTGGGCCGACGGCAAGGGAGCCCGCCCAGCCAACAATCCGTGGGACACGCATCGCAATCATTTCCCACTCACGGCGAACACACTAATGCCGCGGGCTGATCAAACCCTTTCCGCGTTATTGGAGGATCTAGACCAGCGGGGACTCCTGGATGAGACTCTGGTCGTGTGGATGGGTGACTTTGGCCGGACCCCGCGAATCAGTCAGCCCTGGGCGAGTCGCGATCACTGGCCCCATGCCTTCAGCATTATGATGGCGGGCGGCGGGGTGCCTCGCGGGTTGGTGTATGGTCGGACCGACGATCACGCGGCTTATGTCACCGAGAACCCGGTCTCACCGGCCGATGTGACTGCGACCATCTTCGCGCTGTTAGGTGTGAATCCGCGTGCCATGGTTCCCGGGCCGAACGGGCTGCCGCATCGGATTTCGATAGGGCGGCCTGTGCCAGAGTTGATGGTCGGTTAAGACCCGACTCAGGGAGTCGGGCTAGGACGTGTCTGATGAATACAAGCTCGAAGCGCAAGCGAGTGCATTGCCTTCGAACGAGGGTTTCGGAATGCACTCGCTTGCGCTTCGAGCTTGTATTTTCGGTCACTCCGTGACCGGCAATTTGGCATCAAGGCATTCGTCAGGCACACCCTAAGGTTTCTCCCGAGTCTGTTCGAACAGATAGACCCCGCGTTTATTGGCGACGATGATGTCCAGCAGGCCGTCGCCGTTTATATCGTAGGTTTCGAAGTGGGTGCCGACTCCGCTGTCTTCGTCGATGATGTGCTGGACCCACTTGGCGGTTTTGTCGGTCTGCTGAAGTTCGTACCAGGCCAGGTACGGGGGCTCGTCTTCTCCGGGATCGTTGCCGTTATGAGCGTAGTAACGCTTGCCGGTGACGAGGTCCGGCAGGCCATCGCCATTGATGTCGGCCAGGCACAGGGCATGAGTTTGAGCGATCGACTTGTCGAATTCACGCGTCTTCCAGCCCTCGGGGGTTTGCTCGTGAAACCACATTCCGCGGCGATGGGCACTTGTGCCGACGACGTCGTTGTCACCGTCGCCGTCATAGTCGTAGGCGTACATCTGGGCTTGGGCTTCACCCAACTTGGCAGCGTGGAACTTCCATGGTTCGTTGGTGGCTGCTGCAGCACCTTCCCACCAGCCGGCTGTCCCGATGATATCGTTGATGCCGTCTCGATTAATGTCCCCGACTCCCAGTCCGTGCGAGAAACGCTCGGTACCGGGTGCTTTGGGCTCACTGATCGGGGTGACTTTCCACGGTGCAAACGGATCGGTGTCAGGACGTGCCAGGCACATGCGGCCCTGGGCATCGCCATAGACCAGTTCGCGGCGTCCATCGCCGTCGACATCCAGATAAGTGGGACTTTCATTGTTAGTCACGGGCACCATTTCCACCTTGCGCCACGGGCCACCCTTCGCACCCGGATTCTGGAACCACCACGTCTGTTTGCCAGGGAAATCGACCACAATCAAGTCCTGCCGGCCATCTCGGTCGAGATCTTCGGCCCAGTTGCAGAAGGTGTTGCTGTAAGTCTTCTTGGCAAATTCCTCAGGCTTTTCGAGGATCGAATGCGGTGTCCACTTGGGTGCCTCATACCACATGCTGCCGGCGGCGATGTCCAGCAGGCCGTCGTTGTTGAAGTCACCCATCGCGACTCCTTCACTGCGAAACTTGTTCTCGAGCAGTTCGATGGTCGTCTTGCGGAATTTGATGGCTGCCGGTGGAGCGCTCGGTGTGCTGGAGAGATTGGCACCGCCGCCGGCAGGCTTGGGCATCGAGACGATCGGCGTCAACTTGAAGTTGCGATAGCGGACTTCGGTCTTGCCGCCGGAATGCAATTGCAACGCGGTGATTCCCGAGCGGGCACCGGGCGGATCTTCGAGTTCGACGCAAGGCTGGCCGTTGATGAAGGTGCGAATGCGGCTGCCGATCGCAACGATTTCATAGCGGTTCCAGTCTCCCTTCTTCACGTGAGCTTCACCCGACTTGTCCCACAGCAAGGCTCGGCCATGTTCTTCGTAGAGCTTGCCCCACCAACCGGGACCGACGTCGGCCTGATATCCCTTCACTTCACCTTCGGGCTGGGCGAGGCTGCGGAACTGAATGCCGCTGTTGCCTTCGTCGCCGATGAGTTTCACTTCGACTTCGAACCGGAAGTCATCGACCAACAGCTCGTTGATCAGAAATTCGTTGCGTTTGAGTCCGGGTGTCCGACCTACCAGTTCGCCGTTCTCGACAGACCAGAGCTCGGTGTTGCCGGTCCAACCAGTGAGATCTTTGCCATTGAACATCACCGCGGGAGTCCCACCGGCCACGGCCAGCGGCACCTGGCCCGGGCTGGCGAGGTAGGCGATGAGCGACCGAATTTCACGCTCATTGAACGGTTTGAGAATGTCATCGGGCATCATCGACTTGTCGCTGGTGACTCGCACGTCGATTTCCGGTTTGGGAACAATGACAATTTCGTTGGCGGTGGCCAGGGTGAGCGCGTTCTGATCCTCACCCTTCACGATGCCATTCAGCGTGCGGCCCTCAGTCGTGACGATGACCTGTACCTGGTAGTCCTTGCCGATCTGGGCACTCGGATCGACGATATTCGACAGAATGTAGTTGAGATCGGCGCGATTGGATCCGGTCAGCTCGGGACCGACTTTCGACCCTGTCCCGAACAGCGTGTGACATTGCTGGCAGGTCTTGACGTAGATCGCACGGCCCAGCGACAAGTCCGGCCGTTGAGTGTCCTTCGGAGCGGCACGCAGCATGGCTCGCAACGAGGTAATCAACTGGGCTTTATCGGCTGGGGTGTCGCGCAATGTTCCCCAGACCTTGGTGATATAGGGTTCGATCTCTTCGTTCTTCAAGCTGCGCAATTGACGCACGAGATCGGCCGAGAGATCGGCGGCCGGTACCTTTTTCAGTTCCACCGCTTTCAACATGGCGACGGCATACGTCGGCCGCGAGGCGAGCGTGTTCAAGGCATCTCGTTTTTGAGCCGTGTCGAACTGGTTGTAAGCACCGAGGATTGCTTCGGGTGTCTTGGGATCGTCATAGGTCGCCAGCCCGCGGACCGCGGCTCCGGCCAGTTCTTTGGTGGCCAGCAATTTTTGGAGTAAGGGAGCGAGGTTTGGAGCCTTGCTGGTGACGAGGGCGTCGATGGCTGCCACACGTTCTCCCATGTCGGCTTCCGGATTGGCCAGCAGTAATTGCCGGGCGGCCAACGCTTGAGGATCACCGAAGGTGATGGCGAGATTGAGGGAGACGGCTCGCACGCCAGCGTCTTCGCTTTGGGAGTATTGCCGATAGAGTTCGCTCCAACCGTCCGGCATGGGGACCTGGCGGCGGCCGCGCAGGCCTTCAGAAATCTCCTTCAGAACGAGCAATTTGTCGGCCGGTTCGGCAGCCTTGCTGAGGACATCCGCAATGAGCTGATTCAATATCGCGGGGTCATTGGTTTGAGTCAACCGGCGAATCAGGTATCCGCGGACAAGAGGAATCTTGGCCGCCGCGATGAGTTGCAGTCCGGCTTGCGGTTCGGCGGAGACGAGTGACTCTGCGGCATACCAATAGAGGTAGGGTAGATTATGGTCACCAGCATCTTCGGCGTGACCCAACAGCGCCGGCAACAGGGCAACGCGATCGGCGGCCGGCAGCCTGAGGGATGCGCTGGCGAGATACATGCGGACCACGGGCGAGGGATCGGTCAGTGCCAGTTCGGTCATTCTGGCGATCACCGGAGCTGTGGGGCGTCCTGTTTCACAAGCCAATTGAATGGTCCAGGCACGGACGTAAGGACTTTCATCCTTAAGAGCTTTGAGTTGCAGGGGAGGAACCAGCATCCCGGCGGCATACAGTGCCCAAACGCCGCGCAAACGACGAGTCTCGTCGGCCCCCTTCATGGTGAGCTGAGTCAGACTGTTGAGCGCTGGGAGTGAGATCTTCAACTTACCTGCCGCCGTGCCGCCAATGCCAGCGACCCGTTCCTGCAGGATGCGGCGAGCATGCCGCGCGAACCAGTCGTTTGTGTCGAGTTGCAGCTCGGCCAATTCCTGATCGCTTTTGAGACGCAGATTGAGGGCTGCTTCGGGACGCTGTGCGGGAGTGGCACCTTCTGTCCCTGTGTAGCTGATTTTGAAGATGCGTCCGTTGGTCCGGTCGTGACCGGGGATGTTGCCGTGATGGCACTGGTTCTTGTCGTACCAGTCGATCATGTAAACGTTGCCATCCGGACCGTAAGTCAGATACAGAATCTGCGACCAGATGTCGTTCGCAAACAGGAAATCAGGAGCCCGGTCGCCGACATAGCCCGAACCATTCGCTTCGAGCGCATCCATGTTGAGACGTGCTCCATGGATGTTGTTCATAAACAACTGGTCGTGATATTGCTTGGGCCAGGTTCCGCCCAGATAGACCATTGCACCCGCATGGGCATGGCCGCCACCTGCGGCGTCGGACTTGCCGTTGCCGCTGTGCGGGGTGCCCCCCAACCAGTGACGATGCTTGGCAATGGTCTTAATGTCATCGTACGTGAAGGGATTGAAATGGGTCCCCGCCTGACGCTGATAGCGAGCCCCTTGAATCATGTGATACAGATGCGGGATGACGCAGGCGGTCTCAAATGCCTGGCCGCGTGAGTTGAAGTCGATACCCCACGGATTGCTGGTTCCCTCGGCAAACAGTTCGAATTGATGTCGCGTGGGATGATAACGCCAGATACCGGCGTTGAGTGGGACTCGCTTGTCGTCCGGAGTTCCCGGGGCTCCCACCCGCGAATGCGTGAAGACCCCGTGACAGCCATAGAGCCAGCCATCGGGGCCCCAGATGAAGGAATTCAGGGTCTCGTGGGTATCCTGATAGCCCCAGCCGTCGAGCAACACTTGCGGGGGACCATCGGGGGTATCGTCGCCGTCCAGATCGGGAATAAACAGCAGATTGGGAGCCGAGCCGACGTAGACCCCACCAAACCCGAGTTCCATTCCACTGACCAGATTGAGCTTGTCGGTGAAGATTTTTCTCGTATCGAATTTGCCGTCCTGATCCTTGTCTTCGAAGATCACAATCCGGTCTTTGGCTTGATCTTCGGGCAGGCGAATCGGATAGGAAAAGGCTTCGGCGACCCACAGGCGGCCGCGGTCGTCGAAGGCCATCGCGATCGGTTGTTGAACGTCGGGTTCGCCGGCGAAGAGAGTCACTTTGAAGCCGGGCGGAACCTTCATGGCCTTGGCCGCTTCTTCGGGGGACAGTCCCGCGTGGGCGAAGGTATCAGGCTGTAACGGAGCCGCGCGTTCGGGGAAGTTCGGCTTCTTGTCGTGAAACCGGAAGTCGTCAAAATTGATGTGGCCCCAGTGGCCGGTGTTCTTATCGACGAGGCGAATGTAGATCTCTTTCCCTAGATAACCTGACAGATCGACGACGATTGGCTTGAGAGCTTCTGATTCATCGCCCGCGACTCGGTGAATGAGTTTGTCACCGTCCTTAGACACGAGTTCGACGCAGGTGGTATCGGTCGACCCGCCGGCTACCAGGAAGCTGGCGAAGGGTTGTTTCACAACAAACGGGACCGAGGTCAGCGTGCCAACTGGCGGATCCTGCCCGATCTCGTAGCCGCCGATCCAGAATTTGCCGGCATGATCGCTCTTCATGTCCCCCCGGCGTTTGTGGACGAGATCGCCTTCCACCGGTTGCTTGAGGAACGCCGCGCCTACTGCGGTCCAATCTTTGAGAGTCCCTGTTTCGAAATCGAAATTTAGTGGTTTTCCTTGCGCATCGGTCGGCAAGGTCCCTGGGCGCGGTTCTTTAACGGGATCTGCCGCTGCAGACAGAGAGATTGAACAGACGAAAACGATCAAACTGGAAGCAATAAATCCACAACGATGCAGCAGACAGGATCTCATGAGGCGCTCTCCTGAAAAGGTTCCACGTGAGTGTGGTCTGCGGGATGGCGGGTGTCAATGTTGTCGGAGAAACGGCCCGTGGCGGACGCTGCTAGCGTCCGTG
>JAQGHS010000362.1 GCA_028291605.1 Planctomycetaceae bacterium
CTGGAACGGCTTACGGTTCATTCTCGAGGGGCTCGCGTTTGTCCTGATCGGCTTCCAATTGCGACTGGTCCTCGCCGACTTGTCGCACATGCATCCCGCCGAATTGCTCGGTGATTGCCTGCTCGTCTGTGTGACCACGATTGTCGTACGACTGGCATTTGTCTTCGCCTGGACCTATTTGCCGAGTCTCTTGGGCGGCTGGATGTCGATGCCGATTGCCCTCCCGCCGTGGAAGCATGCGGTACTGATCGGCTGGTCGGGCATGCGGGGCGTTGATTCGCTGGCGGCGGCACTCGCGTTGCCGCTTTTTGTCGCTGACAATGTGACTCCCTTCCCACAACGGAACCTGATATTGTTTCTTTCGTTCAGCGTGATCTTGACGACGCTCGTGCTGCAGGGACTCAGCCTCCCGGGATTGATCCGGCGGCTCAAGTTCCCCGTCGAGGAAGCCGCACGCCGTGATGAAGCACAGGTCCGGATTGCGACGGCAGAGGCGGCGATCCGCAGACTTGAGGAATTGGAACAAACAAGCGGTCTACCATCCGCGACAGTTTCACATTTGCGGGCCATCTACCAAGTGCGCATCCAACGCTACCAGTCTCGACTCGCTTCCCTGGACAGAGACCAATCTCAGCCAGGCATTGACGTGCCGGGCGACCTGATGTTGGAACTGTTGAAGTCCGAGCGGGAGGCAGTGAACGCCATCCGAGCTCAGGGACTGATCGGCGACGAAGCTTTACAACGTGTCGAGCGATCTCTGGACTACCAGGAACTCAGGTTGAATTCGGAGGGTTTGCAGTCCCACGATTTGCAGTGACGCATGAGTGCCTGCTCACTCTGAATGAGATCGACCCCGCTCGCAATGCCGTGAAGATGTTTTTGTTTGGAAATCACGGGACACGGACGCTAGCAGCGTCCGCCACGTGGCCGACGAGGACACCCTTGGTGGTCCGTTCGTAGTGTTCAGTAGAAACCCTGGTTGTCTCGTTTGACGCTGACCTTGCCGGCGTATTGTCGCGAGACGAAAACACAATACGCGGCCGACAGGGCGAAGCCGATCGGCCACCAGATCGCGGCGTAGGTCAGAGAATTGGGAGCGGCGGCGACGTCGTAAACGGTGAGCGAGTTTTCGGGCGCCAGTGTCGAATGCAACACGACCGGAAAAATGGCCGCCGCCCCGGTGGCCGGAAGGCCGGCAAGCAGGAGGCTCGACCCGATGAGCGCACGCATTTCACGCCGAGTCACCAGCCCTGAAATCAGCGTGATCGCCGCGGCGCCGTCCAGTAGCAATCCGAGCCACCAATAGGGGTTTTTAATCGCGTGCCCGAGCAGATCGGAGCGCACCACGCTGGACTCGACAGAGATGACCAGCAGCAGCGGAGCTGCCGTCGCCCAGAGTACCCTCGCGTACCCCGCGCTGCGGTCATGCACGGCGCCTTCCGTCTTGAGCGTGAGATAGGTCGCACCGTGCGCCGCGAGCGCGACAGCAGCGAAGAGCGCAATCGACACCGAATACCAGTCGAGCAGTCCCACGTAACCGCGTGGGGTGAAATCGGTGAAGAAGGCCATGGAGAACGTGCCGTCGGAGGCAAGCGGAACGCCGCGGGCCATGTTGCCAGCGGCCGCGCCGAAGAGGACGGCTAACAGCGTACTGGCGACCACGAAGACAAAATCCCAGAACCCCTGCCACATGCGATCGTTGATCTGGCCGCCGACTTCCAGCGAGATCCCGCGCAATATCAAGCACCACAAGATGAGAAAGAGCGCCAGGTAATAGCCAGCAAAGGCGGAGGCCAGAAGCTTGGGGAAGACCGCGAACATCGTGCCGCCGAAACCGACCAGCCACACTTCGTGCCAGGTCCAGAGCGGACCGATCGCGGCGATCACCTGACGGCGTTCTGCGGGCGTTCGCGCCACGAGCCAGTGGAGCATTCCAGCGCCGAAGTTGCGGCCATCCAGCACCACGTAGACGATGAGCATGAAGCTGAGAATGGAATACCAGGTCGCATTCATACAGACGGCTCCTCACTGTGTCCGCCGGTTTCCGGGTCGCCGGGTCCGTGACTGATCTCGCGACCGACCATAAACAGAAACAGCACACCGAGCACAAAATAAAGGCCGACGAAGCCGATCAGTGTAAACACCGTATCGCCACTGCTAACGACTTTGCTATAGCCGTCGGATGTGCGAAACAGACCGTAGATCAGCCAGGGTTGGCGTCCCAACTCTGCCGTCATCCAGCCCAGCGTGTTGGCGATGTAGAGAAATGGGAACGCGAGCATCAGCACCCAGAGCAGCCAGCGGCTGGATTCCAATCGGCCGCGCAAGATCTGGATTACTGCACCAAACATCAGTACGATAAAAATCGTGCCGAGCGTGATCATGAGGTGAAATGAGTAATAGAGCAGCTCGATGTTGTCGGGCCACGACTCCTCTGGATACTCGTCCAATCCGTGGACATAGCTTCCAAAGTGGCCGTAGGCGAGAAAGCTGAGGGCGCCCGGGACCTCGATCGGATTGTCGAGCCGCCGAGCCGCGACATTGGGTTGTCCGATCAGCGCGACACCTGCCATGGGACCGCCGACGAATCTGCCCTCCATGGCCGCCAATGTCACCGGCTGGTGAATGCCGACCATCTTGGCTTGTTGGTCGCCGGTCGGAAACGCGACAAGAAGGGATGCAGTCAGCCCCATGACAGTTCCAGCCCGCAGATACAATCGCGCTTGCTCCAGGTGGAGTCCGCGCAAAGCGTAGAATGCGCCCACGGCTGCCACCACAAACGAGCCCGTTACGAGCGCCGCCATTTGATTGTGGGTGAACTGGATCCATGCCCATTGGTTGAGCAGGTACGCGCTGAGACTGTCAATACCCAGCGAGCCATCCGCGTCGATGCGATAACCCACCGGATGCTGCATAAAGGCGTTAGTCACGATGATGAAGTACCCGGAACTCCAGCTTCCCAGCGCGACCGCCAAGGCGGCCAGGAAGTGATAGCGTGGGCCCAGTCGTTTTTCGCCATAAATGAACGCGCCGATAAAGGCGCTTTCGAGAAAGAACGCGAACATTCCCTCCATCGCCAGCGTCTGTCCAATGACGCCGCCAGCGTATTTGGAGAACCCCGCCCAGTTCGTCCCGAACTGAAACTCCATCGGAATGCCGGTCACCACCCCGACGGCGAAATTGAGACCGAAGATCTTGGCCCAGAAGCGCGCGGCCTGGTTGTATTTCTCATCACTCGTTCGGAGGGCACGCCACTTCCAATAAACGATGAACCAGGCCAGGCCCATGGTGAGCTGCGGAAAAAGGTAGTGGTAGGTGATCGTGAAGGCGAATTGAATTCGGCTCCAGAACGCAGCATCGGAAATTGAGTTCATGGTTTCTGCAGACCTTTCACACGCTCACCAGCCTATGGCAGATGTTCCAGCCAGTCCGGCAAAACAACCACCTATGCGCCCGGCACCGAGACGATACTTTCTGGCCGCACCGCCGCATGGGTGGTATATGTTTCACGGCGCATGGCAAGTTTTCTACCACATCAAAGAGGGCCTAGTTTCCTCAGCTCTCAGCGCAGCAGCAGCTTGATTCCTCTGTGAATCCACGCGAGGAACGATTTGGAACCAACCTCAAGCCGAAGCGACGTCTCGTTTGGGTTCAGTCTCCTCTGTTGAAGCGGCAGTCAGTATTTCTTGAATGAGCTGTATGCAGCAGCGCTCTTGTCATGACTGGGGATGTTTAGCAACTTATGCGCCAATATCCGAGAGTCACTGCGCCAGGCTGCTGAGGGCAATTGCTTCATCGGCATGTGCGACTAGCGTAGTTCGCGCACACCGGGGCGATGCGTTTTTCGGCCCGCATGCTTCACGGGTGCCGTCCTGTGGACCGGCTTTGCCGCCGTTACGCCCGCTATTGCGTCTTGCTCGCACGGATCCGCCGACGGATCGCCTCGTCCTTGGAAGGAATGTGCGTCAGCCGTCGCTTCGCGTTCACATATTCGGTTCTCTCAGCTTTTTTCTTCAAGACCTTCTACCTGGCGGTGTAACTTCTCGACAGTGACCCCGACTGTCTGCTTGACAAGTTCGCCTGCCAGTGTTTCCAGCTGTTGCAGGATGAGATGACACTTATCAAGGTGCGTGGCAGCGGCCAGATCCTCCAGATTGCCGGCCAGATCGCCAGCAGCAGTCGAAAACTCTGAGAGGAATCCGCAGCATTTGTGAGCCGCTTCACGTAGGCGCGGTGCGTCCTGGTCCCGCAGCGCGTCTCGCAGCGCGGCAAGATGCTCCGGAACGCGTGCCGTGAGCGTCTGACACATTTTCCCGAGCAGCATTGCGTCGCCACCGCAGGCGGCCAACAGCACTGGCGCGTCGACCAGATCCAGCTTGCGGGATTGGTGAGACGAATGAGCTCTGAGGACCCGGTCTATGGCTGCCAAAAGGTCGGCCGGCCGGATCGGCTTGGTCTGGAAATCATCCATGCCGGCGGCGAGACAGCGCTCGCGATCCTCTTTTCGGGAGCGCGCCGTCAAGGCAATGATTGGCAGGTGCCCACCCGCGGTCGACTCCCGCTCTCGAATTGCATGCACAACCTGAAATCCGTCCAGCTCCGGCATGTGAACGTCCAGGAGCAACAAGTCAAATCTCCCTTGTTCCGCCAAAGTAAGGACTTCTCGACCGTTGCTCGCTAACAGCACACGATGTCCCTGTCGGATGAGTGACTGCTCCAGGACTTGGGCGCTTAACTCGTTATCTTCGGCCACAAGGATACGGAGCGGCGCTGCCGCCGGGACTGGCGCTGCGCCGGCCACCTGGCGGGATCTCGTCCGGGTCTGCGGCGCGGCATTGCCTTGAGACCGACTCATGACGCGGTAGATCGTTTCGAGCAACTCGTCCTGCTGGACCGGCTTGAGCAACTGGGCATCGATTCGCAGTTCGCGACTGCGGGCGGCATCGCCAGGGCGCTCTCCGGACGTCAGCAGGATGATGCGTGTGGCAGCAAGTTCCGCTCTTTCCCGGATCATGGCGGCTACCGTCAAGCCGTCCGCGTCGGGCATGCGGACGTCCAGCAGCACGAGGGCGTACGGTACGTCATTGGCAGCACGATGCCACAGGGCATCCATGGCTGCCATTCCGCCTCCTACCACGGTGGGATTCAACTGCCAGTTGCGCAGCCACTCCTCCAGGATTTGCCGATTGGTCCCATTGTCGTCGACGACCAGTACAGGCAGGTTCTTGAGCCGAGCCCCCGGAGAGTCGGCCGGCTGAGCCGATGTTGACTCCGTGGCGTCCGGCTGTCGACCGAAGCGCGCCGTGAAGGCGAACGTACTGCCCCGACCCGGTGCGCTGTCCACAGTGATGGATCCCCCCATGAGGTCCACCAGCCGCCCGGCGATGGTCAGTCCCAAGCCAGTGCCGCCGTACTTGCGCGTGGTGGAAGTGTCCTCCTGCTCGAAGGCCCGGAAGATGCGCTCCTGCTGCTCGGCCAAGATTCCGATACCCGTGTCGCGCACCGTGAATCGGAGACCAACGTCCCCCTCCGCCGGAGACTGAGGAGCGTCACCCTTGTTCGTTGCGATGATCACGACGACCTCGCCCTCGTCAGTGAACTTGATCGCGTTCCCCACCAGGTTCAGGAGCACCTGCCGCAGACGTCCGGCGTCACCGATCAGCGCGTCAGGTACGTCAGGCTGCATCTGATAGATAAGCTCCAGCCCCTTCTTGTGGGCGCGCACAGCCAAGGCGCGCAAGGTATCCCCAACGGTCCCCCGCAGGGAGAAATCGACCGGGTTCAGCTCCAGCTTGCCAGCCTCGATCTTGGAAAAATCCAGCAGGTCGTTGATGATGCCCAGCAGGTTATTGGCGGCCGACTTGACCGTCTTCAAGCCTTGCCGCTGATCCTCTTCGAGGGGAGTCTCGAGCACGAGCTCCGTCATGCCGATGATCGCATTCATGGGGGTGCGGATCTCGTGGCTGACGTTGGCCAGGAACTCATCCTTCGCACGATTGGCCGCCTCGGCCAACTCCTTCGCCTGCCGCAGTGCCCCCTCCAGCTGCTTACGCTCGGAAATGTCCTGGATGACGCCGATGACATACGCGGGCTCGCCTGCCGAGTCCCGCTGGAGCGAGACGGCCACCTGACACCAGACGGGCGAGCCGTCCTTGCGTAGGTACCTCTTCTCAACCGTGTAGCCGAGCGAGTCGCCCCGCAGCAGTCCCGCTAGCAGCTCGGTGGTGGTAGCAAAGTCGTCCGGGTGCGAGAAGTCCAGGAAGTTCTTGCCGAGCAGTTCCTCGCGCGAGTAACCGAGGATGGCGCAGCCCTTCTCGTTGATGCGAAGGAGTCTGCCGGTGGGGTGCAGGTGGCCGATGCCGACGGCGGCGTTCTCGAATGTGCCGCGGAAGCGCTCCTCGCTTTCCCGCAGCGCCTGCTCGGCCTGCTTTTGGCGGGTCATATCCAGGTTCAAACCCTCGATGAAGCGGAGAGAACCGTCCGGGGTGAACACTCCATGGCCGCGCGCCCAGATCCATCGGATGGAGCCGTCCTTGTGCCGAATGCGGTGCTCGACCTCGTACATCCGCCGCTCGCGCAGAGCAGTGAATACGGCATCACGCGTCGGCGCGCGGTCCTCGGGCAACATGATGTCGGCGTAGTTGAGCCGGCGGGAAGTGAACTCTTCGGCCGGGTAGCCGGCCAACTCTTCGATGCCTTTGCTGAGGAACAGCGCGGTCCAGTGTTCGTCGGCCAGCGCCCGGTAGGCCAGTCCCGGAAGGTGCCCACTAATCGAGTCGAGCTGCCGCTCCCGCTCCTGCAGCGCCTCCTCGGCCCGCTTTCGGTCGGTGATGTCAGTCGAGGTGCCGATGAAGCGAATCGGCCTTCCCTCCGGGTCGCGCAATACCGTGCCGCGCACGAGATGCCAGCGAGTAGAGCCGTCCGCACTTCGCACCCGATTCTCTAAGTCATAGTCCTGCCTCGTACTAGCAAGTAAATCTTGAATCTCGCGCGACACAAGCTCCTGGTCCTCGGGATGGACCAAGAGCCCGAACGCAGAGGGAAAGTCCGTCGGCGCGGTGCGTGCATCATAGCCCAGCGATTCCCAGTGGTTAATCAGAGTAATATGGCTATTCTCGATTCGTCCATCCGGCATGTCGCATTCCCAAATGCCGATATTGGAACCGCGCACCGCCAAGTCCAGCCGGGCCTTGGCCTGACGTAGCGCCTCCTGAGTCTCGCGAAGCTCTGTGATGTCCGTGCCGGTGCCGAACCACTTGATGATGGCTCCGCTGCCGTCCCGTACAGGCACGCCGCGCGTTTTGAACCAGCGGTACTCGCCGTCACGACGGCGGACGCGGTATTCGATGTCATACGGATGGTGTTCGGCTACCGATTCCAGCCAGAACTTCCGCGTGGGCTCGCGATCGTCCACATGCAGCGTCTCAAGCCAGCGCCAGCCGAGCAGGTCTGCTTCCGGAACACCGGTGTGCTCCGTCCACTGGGCGCTGAAATAGTCACAGGAGCCATCGGGCATCGCGGACCAGACGAGCTGTGGTAGGGCCTCGGTCAAGTCCTGCCAGCGCTGTTCGTGCATAGGCGCCTCATGAAGCTCTTATTCTATGTGACTTATTTCATGGCCTGCTACCTGATGGACTTGCTACAATGACCATCGTGCTGGTCACAGTTGCTCAGGGCGTGGGGCTCGCGGACGATGGCGAATTTATTGCTGATCGATGACGACCCGGACTTGCTGGCGGAGAGGGTGATCCACCTGTTTCCCGCCCCCAGGCACCGCGTCGACATCGCTCGCACCGCCGCGGAAGGGCTGGTGCGCATCACCGCGAAGCTACCGGACGTCATTCTCCTCGACCTGCGCCTTCCCGACCAGTCCGGCCTTGAGGCCTTGAAAGGCCTCCGCCAAATCGACGCTCGCATTCCGGTCGTCTTTGTCACGGTGGTCCGGTCGGCCGACTCGGCCATTGAGGCAATGAGGCACGGCGCCTACGATTACCTGCTCAAGCCGATCGACCTGCAAAAGCTGGACCGTGTAATCAACGAGGCGCTCAAAGTGTCCCGCTTGATGCGCGAGCCAGCCGTTGTCGCAGAGATGCCGCCGGACGAAGAGCTCCCCGGCGAAATGATCATTGGCTGCTGCCCTCGAATGCAGGAAGCATACAAGGCCATCGGCCGTGTTGCCGACCATGCTATTCCCGTGCTGATCACCGGGGAGAGTGGCACCGGCAAAGAGCTGGTGGCTCGTGCTATCTACCAGCACGGCCCCCGGGCCAAGGCGCCGTTCCTGGCCCTCAATTGCGCCGCCATCCCGGAGAACTTGCTGGAGAGCGAGTTGTTCGGCCACGAGAAGGGCGCCTTCACCGGCG
Source organism: Planctomycetaceae bacterium (assembly GCA_028291605.1). Classification (GTDB taxonomy): domain Bacteria; phylum Planctomycetota; class Planctomycetia; order Planctomycetales; family Planctomycetaceae; genus JAKFVC01. Next base: position 8,364 of record JAQGHS010000362.1, read on the forward strand.
CGGACCGCCGTCGCATCGGCAAGTTCGAGCAGTGCCATGGCGGCACGCTGTTCCTCGATGAGATCGGCGATATGCCGCTGGCTCTGCAGGCCAAGATGCTGCGTTTAATCCAGGAACAGGCGTTCGAGCGCGTTGGCGGCAACGAGACGATCCACACGGACGTGCGGCTGATCGCCGCTACGCACCGCGACCTGAAAGCGTGGTCCGAGGAAGGCAAATTCCGGCCGGATTTGTTCTACCGACTAAGCGTCTTTACGATCCACCTGCCCCCCCTGCGCGAGCGAGCCGAGGACCTGCCGCTGCTGACACAGCACTACCTGCGGCGCTTCAGCCAAGAATTGGGGCGCGACGTCCGCCAGGTGGCCCCGGAGGCCATGGCGCGTTTGCGTGAATACTCCTGGCCGGGCAACATTCGCGAACTGCAAAGCGTCCTCAAGCAGGCCCTGCTCCAGGCCAGTGGATCTGTCCTGCTCCCCGCCTTCTTGCCTGAATTGCTCGGAGGAGTGGATGCAGCCGTGCCTCCGTCACCGCAAGCGACAGAGCCCGGCATCGAGACGTTTGTCATCCGGCAACGAGTTGGGTCCGAGGTTCGGGACCTCTACGCGGAAACGCACCGGCAAGTGGACCGGCTGTTGCTGGCGCGTGTCATGGAGCACACTCGTGGTAACCTCCAACAGGCCGCTCTCCTGCTGGGGATCGCTCGCCAAACCTTGCGCATCAAGCTCCGCGACTTAGGCCTGTCAGTGACGCGTCCCGGTGAAGTGGAAGACGATGAAACGGTCTAACGCGAATTCTTCCGTGGGATAGGCTTCCAGCCTGTCATTTTTGTCACCTCAAGTCACAAACCTGAAGTCCATTCATGTGGCAATCGCCATTTTGATTGCCAAGCGTTCCTGAATCACCGCCGTGTCGCTTCGCGATTGACAGGCTGGAAGCCTATCCCACTCTTCCTCGTGGTACATATTCCACTCGGTGCGGTAAAACAACTGCCGCGCGCCTGACCGTCTGCTGGTCCCAAGTCTCTCCATCACACCTCGCAATTCCGCATTCGTGTGCCATTTGCGGCATGTTTCCCGGCTGGAAATCATAAGCTGGCAATGGATTCAGTGTGCTCCTGTCGTCGGGACCTACCGCGGCAATTCCCTCATGCCGGTTTTGGTACACGAGTTGCGTTGAAGACCCGCGTCGCCGGAATCTGGACCATTGGATTCGCCTGGCGAACACGAAGATTCGATTATCCACTGGCGCACCATTGCTCGAGTTGCGTTGGATGAATGAGTGAAGGAATACATCAAATGGCAAGCGCAATCGATCTAATGAGCACCACTCGTGGCAACAACATTTCTCGAGATCCGAAGAGTGGGCAACTGACTGTCGCGGATTACATCGTCCGCAGACTCGCACGTGAGGGCATTACCGATTGCTTCGGCGTCCCAGGGGACTTCGCGTTCAAACTCAACGATGCGATCGCGCGGAGCGAGGTGATTCGCTGGATCGGCTGTTCGAATGAGCTGGACGCGGCCTACGCAGCCGATGGATATGCCCGTGTGCGGGGCTGCTCGCTGCTTTGTACCACCTATGCCGTCGGCGAATTGTCCGCGCTCAACGGTGTGATGGGTGCCAAGGCCGAGCGGTCGTGCGTGTTCCACCTGGTCGGCATGCCGACGATGCGGAAACAGCGAATCGGCCAGATCGTGCACCACACGCTCGGTGACGGGGTGTTTCAGAATTTCGCGAACATCTCGGCTCAGGCGGCGTGTGTCTCGGCGGTGATCACACCCGACAATTGCGTCCATGAGATGGAACGGCTGATCGCGACGGCGCGGGCCGAGAGCCAGCCGGCTTATATCCTGGTCGCCGCCGACTACGCCGTCGCACCCGTGAATGGTTCGGTGGCGGTCCCGTATCCCAAGCCTGCCAGCGGCCCGGACCTGGCCAGGGCTGTCGCAGCGATCGCTGAGGGGATTAAGGCAGCCCGATCGGTGGCCGTTCTTCCCGCCTACACGGTTTCGCGGTTTAAGCTCCAGCACAGCCTACAAGCGTTGATCGAAGCACTGGGCTGCCCATTCGCAGCGATGGCGATGGACAAGGGAGTCCTCTGCGAGACCCATCCGCAGTTCGTCGGGATTTACTCGGGAGCCGCATCATCCCGGGCTGTTCTGGAAGCCGTGGAAAATGCGGATGTTGTCATTGACGCCGGTGGTGTCAGCTTCAACGAGATCAATACCTCGGTCTACTCGAGCCGCATTAATAGTGGAAAACTAGTGACTATTGCAGTGGATCACGTTCGCATTGGGGACCGGATCTATAACCCGGTCCGGATGGGCGACGTCTTCGACGGGTTGACTGCCGCGGTCAAGAAGCGCTTCGGGTACCAGGCGCCACTGAGAGAAGTGCCGGCGAAGCCTGCCGGGAAGGCCGAGGATCCCATCACAGCAGTCAATATGTATCCCCGGTTTCGAGAATTCTTGAAACCGATGGATCGGATCGTGCTCGAGAGCGGCAGCGTGACTTCCGGGATCATTCCGCTTCCCCTCCCTAAGGGCGCAGAGGTTCAACTTCAACCCCTGTGGGGCTCGATCGGCTGGGCCACGGGCGCCGCGCTGGGAGTCGCACTGGCTGACCCATTGCGGCGCACCGTGCTCTTTACCGGTGAGGGCTCGCACCAGTTGACCGCAGGCGACATCGGAACGATGGGACGAAATGGTTTGAAACCGGTGATCTTCGTTCTCAACAACGGCGGATACATGGTTGAGCGTGCGCTCGAGGAAAATCCAGATTGGATCTACAACGACCTCGCACCGTGGAACTATCACGCGCTACCAGAGGCCTTGGGGTGTCGCGGATGGTTCACGGCCAAGGTTGCCACACTGGGCGAACTCGACGTTGCTCTGGCCCGGGCGAGCACGGGCGAATCGGCGAGCTATATCGAAATTGTCGCAGGCAAAATGGACTTCCCGGCGGGACTCAAGATGGCCCATCAGCATCTCGACGCACTGTACGGGAATGGCTAAAGCACCACGGCCATTCTGGGGCCAACGGGTTCTTGGAAGAACCTGTATTCACTGAGCGCGGCTCGTGCAAACCAGCACTGAGACGCTGATATTCAGTCGGACAAGGCCGCCCAGGTGCTCGCGTGAATCCTCTATGAACTCGTTTCCGAATCCCCGTGGATTCTCGATTTAACAAAGACTTTCGTTACTTGAATGCTGATCCCAAAAGGAGCGATTATGAACGCAGTTATTCGCAGGTTTCTCATTGTGGGAGCGATTGTCTCGCTGGTTCTGACAGGCCCTCCCGACGGCAGCGTGCGTGCCGTCAAAGCGGACGAAGTGGAATATACTTTCGGAACTCCGGTGAAGGACGGAGAACACACCTATGACTGGTACCGGAAGACGCATACCGACTGGGCCGCCAAGCGCTATGGCGTGGACCCGAAGTCCGTCGGTGACGGCATGGACACCTGGCACTGGTGGTGCGGCGTCGATAACCCTGGGTATTGGCGCGAGACGGCCAAGCTCACCAGCAAGAAAGCCAACGTGCACACCGCCCGGATCGATCTGTTACGGATGTTGCATACCGTGCCGCGCTCTGAGCGGTGGGAAAAGATCGGGCTCATCAATGATCCCGACTGCGTGGCCGCCGACAAGCCTGACCAATACGGCCTGCGGGTCGACCGGATGAAGGATGGTGCGCTCACGTGGGATCCCGACGTTTTCGGCTTCTCCAGCGGCGTCGTCGGCCTGCAACTGTTCAAGAACAAGAACTTCGATGCGAAGAAGTGGTCCATCGACAAATACCTTGACGATGCGAGCAGCGTCGAGCCGCCGTTCCTCGTGGGAATGGCCTGCACCCTGTGCCACACGGCCTTCAACCCCAACCGGCCGCCGAAAAATCCCGCCGAGCCGAAGTGGGACAACCTGGATTCTCACATCGGCAGCCAGTACTTTCGCGAGGGGATGTTGTTCGGTTTCGACATGCCCAAAGATACGTTTTCCTGGCAATACCTGCACCAACAGTCGCCTGGCACCAGCGAAACAACCCGATTCCCTGCAGACTTCATCAATAACCCGATCCTGATCAACTCGATCTACCGCCTGAACGATCGCCTCAAGCTGGCGCACTCGGAGCGAATCTCGCCCGAGCAAAAGGTCATGATGCAGTCGATCAATAAGCACCTCGGCCTCCCCGAGAACGAGGGCATCGGGGGCACCGACGCCGAACCGACCCTCCGCTCTCCAAGAGTCCTGGCCGCCGGGGGCGACTCGATGGGCCTGGTGGTCGCCGCAACCCGCGTCTACGTCAATGAAGGGTCCGGTTACAAGGATTGGATCCCCACGTGGGCGCTGAACCCGTACGACCTCAAGGGGAGCGTAGAACGTGGCATCAAGCAATCGGAATTCGACATTCTCGGCAAGGTCCGCAAGGACCCTAAGAGCCCCTGGATGCAGACTGAGGTTCGCATGCCGAACATGGCGCTCTACCTGAGCACCCACGATGGCTTCCGGCTCAGGGATGCCATCGAGGCCGAGGGAAAAGGGGGCAAAAACGGCAAGGATTATCTCACGACGGACGAGGCCGCTCTCCGCAAGGGGAAGATCGCCTTCGCCGATCACTGCGCCCGCTGCCACAGCAGCAAGAAGCCGGAGGATCTTCCGAAGGACCCCCGAGATGTCGAGGGCCGGAAGAAGGCCTGGCGCGACCTGGTCCTGCGCGACGATTTCCTCACGAACAACTTCCTG
>JAQGHS010000572.1 GCA_028291605.1 Planctomycetaceae bacterium
TCACAATAAGTTTGATTTCGACCTCAAATCGGAATAGAAGTTAACGTTGAGGGCCGTCTCTGTCCGGCATAGCTGAAGGAGCAAGAGTTGATCAGCATCGATGAAGCGACAAATGGCCCCCGTGGTATCGCGCGGCGAGAGCTCCTGCGGATCGGGGGAATTTCTGCGCTGGGTCTCAGCTTGCCGCAGTTGCTGGCGAGCCGTGCTCGCGCGGCGACCGAGTCGGCTCATGGTCCCCTGTTCGGCCAGGCCAAGAACATCATCTGGTTGTACATGTCGGGGGGGCCGTCGCAGTACGAGACCTTCGATCCCAAGCCGGATGCTCCCGCTGAAATTCGTGGCATTTTCAATCCGATCGCTACGAATGTCCCGGGGATCAATATCTGCGAATTGCTGCCGCGGGTCGCTCGGATGGCTGACAAGCTGGCAATTGTGCGCTCGATGGCGACCGACGATCCGAATCACGAATCGGGCGGTTATTGGGTGAATACGGGTCATAAGTATGTCGGTCCCAATATGCGGTCGGTGAATCCCGATGACTGGCCCACCCTGGGGTCGATCGTCAAGATGCTGAAGCCCAGTACCTCGCTGCCGTTTACCAGTGTGATGTTGCCCGAACCGCTCGTCGCCAATCCCAACGTCTTTCTTCCGGGCCAGAATGGTGGCTTTCTGGGGGCGCGTTGGGATCCCGAGATCTTCAAATGCGACCCTGCCGATCCGGCCTTCCGCATCGATGATTTCTCGTCCCTCGCGGATGTACCCGCCTTGCGATTGAACGCGCGTCGGAATCTGTTGCAACAAGTGGATCAGTCCGCTCGCTACCTGCAGACGGCCGGAATTCAGGAACGCGATCGACTGACGCAAGAGGCCATGGGGCTGCTGTTATCTGGAACGGCGCGTGGTGCCTTTGCCCTGGACCAGGAGTCAGCGAAAACGCGGGATCGATATGGACGCGGAAAATGGGGCCAGTCGGTCCTCCTCGGCCGGCGACTGATTGAGGCCGGTGTCCGTATGGCCTTCGTCAACTGGCCGCGTGAGCCGGGTGATCTGAGTGCCGGCAACCCGCTCTGGGATACGCACTCTCAGAACAATCCCCGCATGAAGGACGTGCTGTGCCCGCAGTTTGACTTGGGTTTCACGGCCCTGATTGAGGACCTTGATGAACGTGGCCTGCTGGATGAGACATTGGTCGTAGCGATCGGCGAAATGGGCCGCACACCCCGGTTCAATGGGTCGGGTGGACGAGATCACTGGGGAAATGTCTTCAGTTTCGTCATGGCGGGAGCCGGCATCAGCGGTGCGCAAGTCCACGGCGCCAGCGATAAAACTGGGGCGTTTCCGATTTCGGGACGAGTCCAGCCGCAGGACCTGACTGCGACGATCCTACATCTGCTGGGCATTGGTCACGAGGCATTTTTCCCGGACCGGTTCGGTCGACCGATCCGCGCGACCGAGGGTGAGCCTCTGGAAATGCTGTTTGGGACACAACCGGCGACCAGTTTGCGAACGACTCCCGGAGGCGCTGTTCCGCAAGTCGTGAAGACGTCCAACGAATTGCTGGTCAACGGTGATTTTGAAGAATCGACCCCACTGGCGTCGATCGAGAAACCGGTCCGTGGGTGGCAGGCCTTTCCGGTGTTCGACCAGAATCGGGCCGACGAATTTACCGTGCTTCGTGGTCGCGTACCGGGACCTCGTTCCCGCAGCGGTGAACACCACGTGGGTATTGGATACGGCCTGTGGACCGGTGACGGAACAGGCCAAATTCCGCAGGGCGCGCGAGCGATGCTCGTGCAACAGATTTACAATCCGCGTCCGGGCAAATTCAACTTTTCGATCTTTTCGTCGGGCGGTTCCATGGATCGCCCCGATTACTACCGCGATGTGTGGGAGCAACATTTTACGTGTCGCCTGGTCATCTTTGGTTATGCGGACGCCCAGCAGCATCCCCAGCGGGTCATTGAGTTCGCCTCACAAAAGTTTACGCCACCGTTTGCCGGTCCGTATGAGGCCAACTACCGTCAGTTCTCCGTGACGACGCGACTGGAGAGTCAGAATGGCGGAGCCAATCAACTCCAGCATGGGGTCGGTGTCGCGGTGATCGTCGAGAAGACTTCGCCCGGGACGCTCGACGTGCCCAGTGGAGGCCCGCATAGCCAGGGGCTGATTCGGATCGAAGATGTCCGGCTGGATTTTACCGCGTAAATCGTCCGTCTTATCTCAACCTAGCCAACTCGGGCTTCGTTTTTCCCGAGGCGCCAGGTGGTCGGCGACACGCCGGTCTTGGCTTTAAAAACCTTGCTCAGGTGGAAGGCATCAGTAAAGTTCAGCCGGTTCGAGATCTCCTGTACGGTCAAATCGGTCCCCGTCAGCAGCATCTGAGCTCGACGCACTCGCAGTTGCAAGTGGTATTGATAAGGGGCCATTCCCGTGGCTTCAGTGAAAGCATGACGGAATTTTTCGTATCTGAGGCCGACGGAGTCCGCCAGGTCTTTCAGGTCGACTTGGTGCTCCACTTGCTGCTCGAGGAGTCGCTTGGCCAATTGAAT